>NC_008389.1 GCF_000014045.1 Roseobacter denitrificans OCh 114 | reverse complement strand
CGGTGACGCCTCTACCGTTTCCTTGGTAATAGTGGTTCACGAAATCCCTGCCACTCCAAGCGGCACCGCCGCCTGAAACGCCCTGCAAGGAGATTTCCATGAATTCCGAGGTCTGTGGGAGGTATGGTTCTGCCGTGCAGCGGCATCCATAATCTTCCCCGGGGTGGCCACCTTCCGGCGGATCGTCCCACGCGAAAACCTGACCTTCGCGTTCAGCATGAGACAAGCGCACTTTACCGTCGCGTCGTGTCCGCCAGATGTAATGCGTGGTTGCCTGAGCGTTTTTGGTCTCAAACCGGATCGGTGTTCCCTTGCGCAGATATTGCACAAAGGCTTCCCGATACTCATTCGGATTGATCAGAGTCATTTCGCGCGCCAGGTTGTTCATTCAGCACATCTTTGTGCTGTTGAGCGCTTTAGAAATCGTTAACCATGAGTTCGCCGGGTTCCCCGTTGATGCAGCGCACCCTGAAATCCCCTCACAGCGCCTTCAGAGGGCTTACAGCCGTTTCCGAGAGGTTTGCCCCTTGAGAGCTTGATTTCGGTTGTGTGAGAGTGGCAGGAAATAGCAACGTATTACATTTGTGACAAATGGCCCGCAGACTAGATCACACAACCCGCCAATCCATCGCCAAGAAGTTGCGTGAAGGCGTCCGCCCGGACGTTCTGGCACGGGAGTATGGCGTTACCGTGCGAACGGTCTATCGCTGCGCCCAGTTCATGCGCGAGATACAGATCGAGCGGGGCAGCAGGACGGAAACCGTGGTCTGCCGTGTGTCACCTGCGGATCTGGCGTTGTTCGATGAGAAGCTGAAAGAGGCCGGCGTTCGAAACCGAAGTGAAGCGTTGCGCAATGTCATCCGGAATGTGGGAGGTATGGCCGCGCCGGATGCCGAGCTGGCCGAGGCGCTCCATACGATGAAGGGTGCGCTCAACAAGGTGGGCAACAACGTCTCTCAGATCGCCAGGCGGATGAACGATGCCAAGAACCGGGGGCAGTCGCTTCCGTTCAACGAAACGGATCACGCAGAGATCCGGCACCTGGCCGGAATGGTGCTCGACTTTGCGGACGAGGTTGCACTGATGGCTGATGGGCGGCGCAGCTCACTTGAGCTCAAGATTTCGGACGAGTTGAAGAACCTGGCCAAGCGCGGGGGCTAAGCCTGCGCCCTCCCCGCCATATGGGGGCGGTCGGGTGCAGGCTTGTCAGCGGTCGGTCAGAACTTCCCGTCGCAGCATTTCGTTGACCCGGCTCTGCCACCCAGGACCCGTGGCCTTGAGCTTGGCGACGACCTCTTGGTCCAGCCGGATCGACACGGGTACCTTTGGGTTTGCCGACCTGGGGCGCCCGCCGACGTTCTTGCGCATTTTCTCGGCGAGAGCGGGAAAGGCCTCCGTGAACGGCCTAGCCTCCGCCATTTGCGCGTCCGTGATCTCAGGCGCATCAGGATCACTGGCGATCAGCTTTTGAATCCGGGCCTCTTCGGCATCGGAGATTGGCGTGTGCTTCTTGTCCGTCATAGCAGGCTCCTTTCCTTGCGGCTTGCAGGGCGCATTGAGATCACCGAGACGCCTTCTGTCCCCAGAAGGGCAAAGACTACGGCGATGGTCCCATCGTCCAGACGTCCAATTGCCATGTGGCGACCCTCTTTTGCGGGAACGGTGACGGCTTCGAGGAAAAACCACTCATCCAGGTCCGCGAAGTCCAGCCCATGATTTGCCAGATTGGTTTGCCGCTTTGGCTCATCCCAGACGATAGTAATCATAGTTTATGTATATACAAAAACTTAATCCTTCGTCAAGATCGCATGAAAGGCGCACCATGGAGAGGTTTTACACGGGGGTGTAAAGATGTTACCCTTTCAGAAACTAACATTTTTACGGTTTGAAAGGGGTGAGGTAACGGGCATGTCACTATCCGCATCGCAGGCAGCGAAGAAAGTCGGAAAGAGCGTTCCGACGATCACAAGAGCCATAAAAAAAGGGAAATTGTCCGCAGAACCACGTGACGGTGGTGGGTGGATCATCGAAGCATCAGAGCTTTTTCGGGTTTGGCCCGCCGTTTCAGATGAAAGTGGCGCAACCCGAACAATGTTAGGAAGTGAAACCCCTTCTGAAACCAGTGCGTTAGAGCGCGAAGTTGAGCTATTGCGTGAGATGCTGGAGGAAACCCGAGCTGATCGGGATAGCTGGAAAGACCAGGCTCAGAAGATCACGGCGTTGATCGAGGATCAGAGCACCCGGAAGAAGGGATTTTGGGCGCGCTTGGTTGGGGGGTAATCCGGTGTTACCGGCTTAAACCTTTGCGAGCCATTCCTGTATCGCCGGACCCACGCGCGAAGATGGTGTGATCGAGGCAGTCCTCAGGCTTCGAGAGACGAACAGCCCATTATCCCAGCTGTCCGCGTCTGGGTTTCCAAACCCCCAGGCTTGTGGTGAACGCATCACGAGCAACAAGCAGTCACCGTTGCGAGCTGCAGGGGCAAGCGAGTTGTGAACAAAATCACGCATGAGCCTGGCTGTGGGAAGAACGTCTGCGGGAGCGGCGGAAATGTTGCCCGTAGCGGCCTTATCAGGGCTCGGGTATGCAACCAGGCGCAAGTTGCAAATTGCAGACATGGACCGCTCAAGAAAGCTACCGTAGTGTCGTCTACCCCAGTTTAGTCCATCTTGTGAAACGCCGCTCAGGTAGTCCGAGTAATCTGCCTTGCAGTCCATCATCGACCAGAAGAAATCCTGCGTTGCCGTGCTGTGATTATCGTCGGCTTTTCCATGTCCTGGGTTGAGCGTCAGAACAAATATGCGTGCCAATCTGGGGTTGCCGAACCATGGTTCCGGGACGCGGCCTTGAGAGAATTTCGCTGTGGATTGGGTCAGGGCGCGCTCATCGGAGGGATGAACGAAAGATCTATTGGCCGAGACGCTCTGCCATGTGTCTGTGATGGTTTTAATCTCAAAAGCCATCTTACCTAACCGACTGTTGTTTCTGGCAGTAGGCCACAAAGGCCGCGCCTGCGTTCTGGGGCGGGTTCCCTTTGCCAGCCTCGTCCTGGGCGAATTCCATCCATTTGGCGCGGAGAGCGTGATAGTCCCAGCCCTTATCCCGCGCGATCCCGCGGGCCTTTTCCTCGGCCCAGTCTGGCAGGGTGATGGAAGGCGCAAGCGTGGTCTTTGCCTTGCGGGGGCGGAAGATCACCAGATCATCTGACGTTAGCTCCATGCGGTAGAACGGCATGTGATCGTCTGAGATGATTTGGCGGATGTTGAGGCGGAATTTCTTGAGGGGGGCGTTGCTGCCTGTCTTGTTCTGCAGGTTGGCCAGGCCGATTTGCCACTTCTTCTGCTCGCCGCAGTGTTTGCGGGCGATCTCGTAGATGCGCCGTTCCAGCGGGCGACGTAGGCGGAAATAGTCGTTGGTGATTGTCACGACCTCGTTGGCTTCGATCGCGCGCATGAGCCAGTCAGACAGAACCACCTCGCAATAGTCGAGCCGCCATGTGTCCTCCTGCATCACGAAGCCTGCCTGGTCGACGAGACTGAAAATCTTAACACCGGGCTTTTTTCCGGTGCGGATCGTGGTGGTAAATTGCGTGCCTTGCAGCCGCTTGAAGGCCTGCTCCAGCCGCTTGTAATGGTCCCCGCCAACGGGCCGGTTCGTGGCAATGGACAACTCACGCGCGGAGAAACGAACGCGTTTTCCGATCTTCTCTCCCCGGTTCTTCATGTGCATCAGCTGGCTGATGCAGAAGATCAGGATGTCTTTGTCCTTGATGGTTGGCAGTCCCAGGATGGAAGGTGCGATCTCCAGCCTATTCTCGCCGTTCTGATAGACCAGGTGCCGCATGTCCGGTTTGGTCGCGAGGGAGAACAAGGGGTGCTCCATCGAGGCGGTATCATCCTTGGGAACGACATCAGCGATATCGAGGATAAAGAAGTCTTTCTGAGGGTGTCTATCGGGTAGCAGTGACATGTCCGAATGCTACAAAATGTTTGGCCGATCAGGAACCATAAATTTGGCCGATCAGGAACCGATCTGAGGTTCTTTACATCGGGAACCCAAGTTTGGCCCTTCAGGAACCGTTTCAGCTGATTTTCCGTTTGGCCCTTTCGGAACCCAAGTTTGGCCCTTTCGGAACCCAAGTTTGGCCCTTTCGGAACCCTGTGGATGGTTTCCTGTTTTTAGATCATATGGTTAGGGCTGATTTTTTGGCCCGTAACACTACTCCGTAGGTAACACTATTAACACTAAGGGTTTTAAAACTTCATCGTCCGAAACGTCAGTGAGATGCGTCGAGCACGGGCATACTTTTGACCCTCAAAGACATCCGTCTTTCTGGGCGGGATGGCATGGGTCCACAGATGGCGAGCATCACTCTGCAAAACCAACAGACTCGAAGGTTGGAGATGTAGTTCCATTTGCTGAGAATAAATCCGAGAGGCAAACCGCATCACACAGGCGGAGAGAAGGCTCAGGGAGGCGATTGTCTCTCCAAAGCACGGCTGGCAGTCGATATGGGCAGAGATGCCCTGTCCGGGCTGATATTCGTTGACGATGACCTGGTCTGGGACGGTTTGGAAATGACCTTCTGCAGTCAGCCGTTCCGCAAGGCTCTGGAACAGCTCGGGCAACGGTCCAAGATAATCTTCCCGCCAGGCTTGCCGCGCCTTGTAGTCGTAACGATAGCCGTAATGCTGGACCCGCCGTTTCAGATCGGTGCGCCAGAGGGCCGCGTCGATCTCCTGGACGAGCCTGCCCGCTTCATCCTCCGAGATGTAATTTTCCAGGTAGGTCAGCCCGTCCGGCCATACATCCTGACGAAATGAGAGGTGGGCTGACCGCAAACTAAAGCCCCCCTGTGCCAACGACTATCCACCGCGTCCGACAGGTTTGATTGGCATATTCCGGCCGTCTTTGCAGCTCCATCATGACGATATGAGAACCCACGCCCCTGATGCCCTTGTTTCCCATCGGTGTGCCAGCTTCTGAAACGAGTCTCTCGTAAAGCGCCGGATCTTCAGCTTTGAGCACCAGACCTGTGTCTTCTCGCCATGCAAACCAGAAATCATCTTCAGGATCGGCTTCTAGCGCGAGCCCGTGAACTGTTGTTTCTGTGGCGTAGAACGGCCAGGCGTCTCCAGGTAACAGCGATTGCCCGTTGTCAAACTTAGGAACAATGTCTGGTCTGAAATATGGTCGGTTCAGATCGAGCAGAGCTTGTTTGCCGATGTTCAATCCGTTGGGAAGCTGCACGCAGTGCGTCGGAACCCCCCAGAAGAACCCCAATGCAAAAACTGCAGCTACCATTCCGACTGCCAAAGGAGGGCGGAAGCTATCCATAGGCACTTCGCGCAGGATCCAAGTATATTTGCCCGCTCAGCGTTCCTGACCAATCGTCAGTTATCGAATACGGCTCACCGGTTTGAACACCAAGCCGTTGGGGGCCACGCGGCGCAAGGCCGGTGCGTCCTCTGAGATAATTATCGAGAGGTCTGTGGATGTTCTCAAAGATTGTCTCGCCTGGATCGATCACCTCAACGCCTATGTCGGCAGGGTCGGCAAACTCGTCCCGCAAGTAGAAATCAAACGAGCCTTCCATGCTCAGGACACCATGCTGTTCTTCTACGCTACCTGAAAATTCGCCGCCGATCACTGTATCGCCGATACTGAAAACGACATTGGTCATGCCATAGCTGTTGTAAAATGTGTCAGTGATCCGGCCATTGCGTTTGGCTCTTGCGACGCGGGCAAGCTGGTTCTTTAGTCGGATTTCGACTTGCGCCATGTACTGATTGACGATTGCCGATAGATGGCCGGTTTCGCGTA
>NC_008388.1 GCF_000014045.1 Roseobacter denitrificans OCh 114 | reverse complement strand
ACCGCCTTGAAGGAACCCGGATCAGGACGAATATTGTGACCGGGGATGAAGAACAGGTCGATGGGTTCGGCCTGATCGACGCTTCCTCAATCCGCCGCAAGCATGGTCTCGACGGTCGCCTGCTGTGGTGCGAAGTGAAGCTGTCGGATTGGGTCTTCAACGCGATCCGGAACGAAGAAGTTCTGACTCTGCATAGGGACTACTTCCGTCTGCGCAAGCCCATTGAACGGCGGGTATACGAAATTGCTCGAAAACACTGTGGCCAACAGAAGTCTTGGCGTATCACGCTGGCCAAACTTCTTCTCAAGACTGGTTCTCAAAGTCCGCAGAAGCGCTTCCGGCAGATGATCCGGCAACTCGCAGAGCACGACCATTTGCCGGATTACCATGTTACCTTCGAGGATGAAGCCGACATGGTGGTTTTCACCAATCGCGGCACGATGTCTCCTGCCCCGCTCATTGAAGGCAGCATTCCTCCTTTGCAGTCGGATACCTACGAAGAAGCACGCCATGCGGCTCCCGGATGGGATGTACGCTTTCTTGAACGCGAGTGGCGCGACTGGTGTGTGGAGCCGCCTCGCAACGCTGATCGAGCCTTTGTAGGGTTTTGCCGAAAATGGTTCGAAAAGCGTGGAAGGCCTTAAGGTTAAAAACCGGTAATACAAATAAATCCGGTTATGGATTTAAAACAGGTATTGGATATTTTTCCGGTGCGAGATATAAATCCGGTAACAACAAAATGGCAGGATTGAGCAATGCCCGTTATCGTCATGGCAAGCCCCAAAGGCGGGGTAGGCAAATCAACTTGCGCTGTACTGCTAGCGTCTGAATTCGCCCGCATGGGAGCGGATGTCACGGTGCTGGACTGTGACCCGAACAAGTCTCTGACCAGGTGGGCTTCGCATGGCATGCCCGGTGGCGTGACCCTCAAGAGTGAGATTGGCCGTTCAGAAATCGTTCCCACCATTCGGAACGCGGATGGTGACGGCAAGATCGTCATCGTGGACCTGGAAGGGGTTGCGTCCCAGCTTGTTAGTCGCGCGATCTCCCAGGCCGACCTGGTGATAGTCCCGATGCAGCCGACAGCGCTCGACGCTGAAATCGGCTCCGAAGCACTGGCGCTGGTTCGTGAAGAGGAAGAAGCGCTTGGGCGCTCAATTCGGCATGCTGTGGTGCTGACCAAGACCAGCGCTGCTGTCAAAAGCCGCGTTCAGAAGGAGCTAGAGGGACAGCTTAGTGGGGCAGGGATCGATGTAATCGAACCGTCACTGGTGGCCCGTGCGGCATTCTCCGAACTCTTCGCTTACGGGGGCGACCTGACAGCGATGATGAATGACCCCGAAATGGTCACGGGCGGTAAGGTAGACAAGGCGTTGGCAAACGCTGAGGCATTCACGGAGGCTGTATATGACCGGCTCAAATAGGCTTGCGGGACTGAAAGCTCGTCCGAAAGGGACGACCGTTGAAGAAGTCCGGCGCGTGGACGAAGTTGGAGAGGCGAGGGGGTTTCTCGACCGGACGCCTCGCAAAAAGCCTGGGCGCAAACCTAGCCCTCGAACCCATCAGCTGCATCCAAAGGTTTTCCCTACGGTGGGACAGGAAATCGCTGCTGAAGCCGAACGTCTCGGAATCACGCAAGGTCAGCTAATTGAAGAGATGTGGTCTATATACAAGAACAAGCCGTGAGTTATCAGGGCCTTGAACAGATTCATGGCCTCGAAAGAAATCATGTGCTAGATGAGAACAAAATGAGAAAATGCGGACTTGCCCGTCAGCAATACAGGGAATCCAATGTTTAAATTCTACGAATTTTTTGCTGGCGGAGGTATGGCGCGAGCCGGACTGGGCGAAGGCTGGAAATGCGAGTTCGCCAACGACTTCGACCGGAAGAAGGGCGCAACTTACAAGAAGAACTGGGGCGACGGCGAGATGATCGTGGACGACATCCGCAACATTGGTCTCGATGATCTTCCGGGACACGCTGACCTCGTGTGGGGTTCCTTCCCCTGCCAAGACCTTTCTCTAGCGGGTGGTGGGGCGGGGTTACGCGGCGACCGCTCGGGGACCTTCTGGCCTTTCATTGCACAACTCGAAGAACTGAAGATAGCCGGACGTGCCCCAACCGTGATTGCAGTTGAGAATGTTGTTGGAACTCTGACCTCACATAAGGGTGCGGATTTCACCGCCATCTGCGAAGCGCTGGACAACCTCGGCTATCGGTATGGCGCTTTCATCGCCGACGCCTCACATTTCGTTCCGCAATCCCGGCCAAGGCTATTTGTGATCGCTATCGAGAAGAACGTGGAACCGTTGAAAACGGGTCCGGAGCCAACGGCACCGTGGCACACGGCCGCGTTGAAGAAAGCGTATAGCCAACTCCCGGAACATCTAAAGCAGTCTTGGCTATGGTGGCATATGCCGAAGCCTCCAAAGCGCGAGATGCGTTTCGCTGATGTAATCGAGGCAAAACCCGCATCAGTGAAATGGCATACAGCGGCTGAAACGCGGGCGCTGTTGTCCATGATGAGCGATGTGAATCTCGCCAAAGTCGAAACCGCTAAGGCTGCTGGTGTGGTTATGGTTGGTGGTGTCTACAAACGCACGCGCTATCACCACGGCATCAAGGTTCAACGCGCGGAAGTGCGCTTTGATGACGTTGCAGGGTGCCTAAGAACACCCGCAGGCGGGTCGTCTCGCCAGCTCATTCTTGTGGTGGATGGCGTGCGTATCCGTTCACGGCTGATCTCCACACGTGAGACGGCCCGCTTGATGGGCTTACCCGACAGCTACGAGCTGCCACAGGCATATAACGAAGCCTATCATTTGACTGGTGATGGCGTTGCTGTTCCAGTTGTGCGATACATTGCAAAACACATTTTGGAACCGGTGGTTAAGGGCGCGCGCGCCTCAATGCCACCAGCAAAGGCGCCCACAGCGAAGGCAACATGAACGACGAGATACCGTGTCAGAAAGACCCTCAGCTTACAGAGCGCATCGAGCAATTCTCAGAGGTCTTGAAGACACAAGCGCATCGTCTCGATCCCTTTGGGATGACCGAGCAAGACTTCTACGATAGCGGGATATTTGAAGGTTCGATCCAGCGGGTGCGTGGTCAAATCTCTGCGTCCATGGGGGAAAAGAAGACCTTTGTTAAGCACATTCTGAATCACATGCAGGATGGGGGTTTCATTCAAGAATGGATCGAAGCCGGTGGTTCCAATAGGCACGACTACTCAGTTACGCTGAACGATGGAAAAATTGCGGCTATCGAATTAAAGGGCTGCCTCGACGGGAACAACACGAACATCTCTGCTCGACCACCTCACGCAAACGAGTTCATCGTGTGGAGTGTATGCCAGAATAAGGGTGCCGATCCTCGACACAACGTCTGGTCTGGCATCCACACTCGCTTCTCCGCAGATATTATTGCTGAAGAAAAGCGGGTGGACGGCTTGGTCGTCTGGGACTGGCTGTGCGGAACCGCAGCACGCGTCTGCCCAAAAATCGCTGGTAGAGAAGACCGCATTACTGAAGTGGGTCCATATAGACTACCGCCGCCATGCATCTATCTCTTTCCTGGCACGATCCCGAGTCCTCGGAACAATCCGACCCCACGTCCGCAGAACATCAACGACGTTGGTATTCTTGATGCAATGCATCGTTGCTTCGGGGGCGATGAAAACGAACTGAACAAAGTCCATTTCGAAGCTGCCATGAATGGGGTCGATTTGGTAAGAACAACAAAGATTGTCAGGGATGGCATTGTCCGCAGAGAGTCAAAACCTACCCCCATCCGTCGATCCTAGGATTGACTACGCTTCTGGCTCCAAGTTGAAGCGGGCACCATGGCGCTGGTAAACGTCTTTGACGAAATCGAGCATTGCCGAAATCATATCATCCCACTCTTCATTGGTGCGCTGAACTGTTCCTAAAGCTGCGCGGAAATGAACCAAGCTGTTTCGGACTTTGTATATGTCTGCCGCGACTTTTTCTGGGGTAATCTCTTGATCGCCATCACGGTGACCTGAGAAACTTTCTCTCAGTGGGGCGACTATCGTGTCGTCGCATTCAGCAATAATTTTGGCTAGCGCGTCGTCTTCTTTTGGGCGCCAAGCAAGGTGGCTCTCCAACAAGTCAGCTAGGCTGCGGTAGGGCAGGGAGGTTGGCCACGCCTCGACCAACGCAGCGAGCCTGGGAACCGCATAGAGCTGTTCGATCGCTCGATAGAGCTCCAAAAAGAAACCGCCCCAAGAAATCGACAACATGCCCTGTAAAACGTTTTCGAATGGAACGTGCTCAGAGCCAGACTGAAAAAGGTCCGAGACCTTGTTCAACG
Source organism: Roseobacter denitrificans OCh 114 (assembly GCF_000014045.1). Taxonomy (NCBI): domain Bacteria; kingdom Pseudomonadati; phylum Pseudomonadota; class Alphaproteobacteria; order Rhodobacterales; family Roseobacteraceae; genus Roseobacter; species Roseobacter denitrificans. Next base: position 12,239 of record NC_008388.1, on the reverse strand, counting down.
TTATGTTTGAGGGCGCTATCGGACCATCGCTGTAGGACCGTGCGATTAGTGCCCCAAGCACTCGGACCACATTTGAGGTATACTCGTAATTCTGATCCGCCTCAAACATCTCAACGCTTGGGAAAAGTTCTGCGATAGCGGAAAGTTCGTATCCGTCGAAGCCTTCAACTCCTCCATGCAAGTCGCCAATGGCTTCCAGAATTTCTAAACCCTTTGCACTCGGCTGGATGTCCGATTGCGTTAGTGCAACAGAAAGAGTTCCCGGAGTGAGTTCGGTCGGCGCCAATCCATCCGGAACACTTTCTGCCTCACCGATTCCCAAGACAGCAAAGTAGCGCACAGCGTCATGCTCGAAGTAGATGGCCCTGATCTGTCTGGTGATCTGTTGATGACCAAAGACGTCGGCCTCAGCCATCAGTGACGCGTCAGCGTTATTAAGCCTGCTTATCCATCTCTTTTGGTCGGTGTCAGGTATGACAACGCCGTCATCACTTGCATGCGCAATTAAGCGCTCGAAAATCTGTTGGCTCATCTGAATTCGTGAACGATTGGCCATGCCTAGGCCCGCCAACATGGCTCCATACTTGGTACCTCGAAGTCCTCTTCAAACAGGACCTTGAAGGCAGAGTCGAAAAACGCCCTTTCATAGCGACCAACCGCGGATCGCTTCTGTCCGTAAAGCCGCTCTGAAAGAACATCCAGCTTTAAGAACGTTTGAAGTTCATCGCTATCGTAACCGTTTAGCTTGTCTATCAGCGCCTTAAGACTGCTCTGAATTCCGGCCAACTTTGCATTCGTTGCATCGGGATCGTCATCTTGTTCCATACCAACACGGCCAAGAATTGTTGTTGCTGCAGCAACGACAAAACCGATCCGCGCTGGTTTGCTATCGAAGATGCTGCGCCCCTTTTTCAATTTTTGGGCAGTGTCATCAACCTGAGCCGCGATAGCAGCTTCGATGTCTGCATCGAACCTGGAGAAGGCCTTGTCTAGGTCGACCATCATTTGAACGACCGGATAGAAAAAGTCGCGATACTGGTGTGACGAGAGCGCCTCAGTCATATCAAGCCGCGAAAACTCGTCCGCCAAAGTCTCTTGAGTATCTATGTCGGTCTTTCGAAGGCCGAAGGCGATGTAAAGCTCAACCAAATTATCTGGAGCATACTCTCCCGCTTTCGATCTTCTTTCGCCTGCATTTGTGTCTAACACGCGCTCAAAATCGACCTGACCTTTCATTTCCTCGATCAACGGCGCGTAGACGACTTGAAGCTGGCGGCTAAGGTTCCAAGGCACTTGCCCTGTGTTAAGAACCAGCATTCTGTATATGAGGCTTTCCGTGGTGTCAGCGATCCAGAACTCGACCCGCATAGGGCGCTCTTCGACACTATCGCGGTCCTGGTCCAAAGCCTCCAACAGCGCAGTTGTACGCTGCATACCGTCAATAATTGAAAGGGCCTCAGAATAATCACTACTGATTGCCGCAACCGTGTCGGGAGTCGAATCTTCTTGGATAGACGTGATAAAGTCATTGTTGGCGACGACGCCGACGACAACCGGCGGCAAAACCGCCCCTTTTACGATGTCATCGACCATCCGAGAACGAATTCTTCGGGCCGTCGTAGTCTTGAGTGCATCCCGTTGATGAGCCAAGCCACCACGTTTTTGATAGGCGGAATCCACCAGCTCAATGTAATCGCCAACGGTCATCGCCGTCATAATAGAAGTGCAGTTGACCCGTTGGTCATGCAGAAGTGTGTGGTCAATAGATGTCGTCATTATTTGTTGTCTTTCGATCAGCGTTCGCTGGCATAGACGGAAGCTATCACCTTTAGCTGTGCCCGTCTTCTGCACCATTTGATTTCGCGGCGGAAACGCCGCTACATCGGCAAACGCTCCCACACCTGTTTCGTTTATCGTCTCCGACTACTTCCAAACCTCTCACGCGCGCCGCACTGTCCGCTCGCTAACTTTGAACAACCGTGCAATCTCTGCAATGGCGCGCTGCTCTTCATCTCGCATCCGTCTCACTTCCTTCTTCTGTGCTGCTGAAAGGGCAGGGGGCCTGCCACCGACTCGACCTCGCTTGCGGGCTGAAGTTAGCCCTTCCCTGGTCCGTTCCGAAATCCGCTCGCGCTCAAATTGGGCGATGGACGCGAACACGTGAAACACTAGGCGGCCTGCCGGCGTTGTCGTGTCGATGTCTTCGGCCAGGGACCGGAAGCCGGCACCGCGCTCCCCGATCGCCTCTACGATCTCCAAGAGGTCCTTCAGAGATCGCGCCAGGCGGTCATACTTCGTGACAGCTACAACGTCGCCGTCGCGGAGCTGCTCCAGCATTCTGTCCAGTTCTGGGCGGGCGCGCCTCGATCCGCTGATCTTGTCTGCGAAGACCTTCTCGACACCGGCTGCCGACAGGGCATCCGTCTGTGAATCCAGGTTCTGGTCGTCAGTGCTGACGCGGGCATATCCGATGATCATGTCTCAGTGTGACAAAAACCTGCCAAAACCGCAAAGGTTTTGCCGGGAGTTTTTGTCATAGCTAAGCGGTTGATCCTGGGTAGGGCAGGGCATCCGGACAAAAACGACCGTTTTTGACCCATGGGTTTTGTCAGTAGGTTTGTGTCATACGCTGTTCAGTTAACCGCATGGGCTCCGGAGCCGACAGAACATTTCCCATCTGTGGCTACCATATAATTGTTGCATACACTGAGACGGGCAAAGAAGGCTGGAGCTAATTCACTATTAGCGGCATAAGCATACGAAGGGTTCAGTTTGGGTTACAGATGTCTGAGAGAGCAGCATATATCTTTGGCGCACTAGGGGCCGTGTTTGGTGTTGTGGTCACAGTGACCAACCCTGACACGCTTGAGAACATAGTACGGTTCCCTCAAAACCTTTCGGCTCTTCTTCAAGAGGAGTCCGACCCTCCATTCGACAAGGGCTTAGCCCTAGTGCTCGTGGAGGAATTCCTCCAAGATCAAATGTCTGGGATAGAGGAGATTTCAGAAGAAACTCGCTCGAAAATTAGCTCTCATCTAGCAAGCAAGTGCATAGAGCGCGCAGTCACAGAGCTATCGGAACCTGAGTCAAATCGAGAAGCAGCGAGTCCGGAGAGTAGTACATCCGCTTTTGATCAGTACGTCAGCGAGATCGTTTCACAAGACCGACAAGGGACCAATCTATTAAGCATGAATGAGGCACTTAGAATGTGTGAGTTCGAAGTCGGGCTTACCTTGGGCGCAATAGGCATTCTAAGCCTCCCTGATGTAGGACTGACCCAGCATGTCGAAAACCCGAGCGGCGTACTCATAAAGGAGCCTCTTTCGTCGTTGTTCGGGCGTGACGTGCTTGGACTTTCTGAAGCTGATCGTTAGTGAAAACAGAGTAGTCGCGGGCGGGGGCATGCCAAAACTCAATCGTTTCTGTCACCGGCGATAACGACCGTTTTTGCCGCCAGTGGACCTTTCCACCCTCCCAAGGAACATTAGAGGTATTGTAGTTCCAACTCCCAATCGGGCAGATCATCTTCTATTCCGTAAGGAAAATCATAAAAATCATCGAAGAATAGGTCACTATCTGGAAAATATCCTTCGTCTAGCGGGTAATACGGAACTCCAAAGCCTGGATCGTCAAACCCGTAATCCACTCCGAGTGTCGAGTACGGTGACTCAAAGTGAGACGTCCACTGGCTAATGAGCTGATCAGCATAGAAGCGATTTTCAAACTCATGAAATCTGCCAATTTCCTCATTTATCAGGTAGTCAAAGGGATCGTTGTCAAAGGCCCTCGAGAAGGCCTCCCCTGGAGACCAAAACATGTCTTGGAAATAATCACGTGTTCGAGAGCTAAGCTCCCCATCACCTGTAATTGAGCCATAGAGTTCCCTTGATCGTTGGAGAAGTTCCGCTCCTCCCGCAACCCAACTACCCATTCGGCTTCCGAATACGTTAGCATTTCCCCAAGCCAGCTCAGCGTTTGCATGGATCAAGGCAGCGTTCCCAAACCGGTCAGTAACGCTGGAGTCGGCCAACGGATCGACCGAGTTAGGATCAAAATACGAACCTGGCTTGAAGTACTGATAGAACGTTATGTTTGCTTGGATGAACCGTGCTTGGTCTGGCAACCATTCGGAAAGCCAGAACTCGTTTGTACGAGCATCAATTAGGTCCCTAAGAAAGTCAGTCCGCGCCTCCATAAGTTCAAAGTTGAGGTCCGAAACAATACTCGTTCTCTGGTGCAGTTCGTTGTATGCACGCATGGCCTCACTCGGCGTACCACAGTACGGCGTGTCATTTATTGCACAGTAAAGATGGGGATCTGCTTGTGCTCGCTCGAATACCCCAATTGTGGCGACAACAGCTATGCTAATCGATCTGAACATGGACAACCTGACCATCTTGAGAATCTATCCAATCACCAACTTCATGGGCGACCTCAGAAAGATCAATTTCGCTGAGTTCATCGTAGGGTAGGCTGACGAAGTCTACGAATGGCAAGCCAGCCTCTTCTGCGGTTCTGCAGAGATGATCCCATTCCAGTGCGACGACCACTGTACCTTGCACCGCTCCTAGCTCTACGTCAGTGAGAAAAATTGGGCATCTTGCCAGGGGCATTGGTAGGTCACGAATTTGGACTCGAACGGGAGAGCCTGACCTCTCACGCCAGACTTCACGAAACGCCAGGGCTTGTCTTTCATCAGCTACCGCCGACACTCTGCGAGAAAATGTCGGCTGAACGATCAGCGTTTCGCGATTTGGCCCAGTACTGACTGAAGATGTCTCTGGAAAGAAAACATCTATCTCATTGGCTCTGAGATCGTGAGTAGCAGATGGCAGTAGAATGTTCGTGCGATTGAATGTCTGACTCGCTTCAACTGTTCGTCCCCAATAGAGTTCGTAGACAAGAGGCGTCAGCATACTGCGCAAAGCAAAAGCAAGCCCGCGCTCACGCCTAAGGGTTTGAAGATGGCTTGAAAGCCCACCTGGTATTTCGTCAAAGTCAGCAAGCCCCGTTAAGTACCTCTCGCGGGCAAGTATCAGTTCATTCAGTCTGAGAAACATCGCGCGATCAAAGGGAAGAAGGGTCTCCCGTTGAATATCTGCCAGCCTATGTTCGTAGCCAAGTTCAAGGCTTAGAGCACAGTCTCGATAGTTCTCGACCTCAAAGGTCGATCCAAGCAGGAACACACCGCCACGAACATTCTCTTCAAACGAATTCAAGAGCGCTCGAAGCACCGTGATGTTCTCCTGCGAAACCTCACCGGAAGCACTCAATACAGCAAAGCAGCTCCCAACAATATCGACCTTCCTCTGCAGCAGCCGCCAGCGATTATCAAAGTTCGTTTGTTGCGCCTCTTCTCTAAGCGCCTGAACCCTCTGGCCCATCTCTCTTTCTAGTACTCTCACATCATAAAGAATCCGGAGCTCTTCGAATGAGCGTTTCTGCGAACCAGACCAGCGTTCAAACTGCTCCTCGACCGAAACTCTTTCCCTGTTGTCTCGATTATTGATGGTCCTCTGATAATCAGCGAGCCTATCATAGAGTGCAGACTCCTCGTCTGGCCCTAGCCCCGACAGGTTTGAGTGCAATGATTGCCAAGTTTCAGAAGCTGTTTCACTAGCAGCTTCGGCCTTACGCCTGGGCAAATCATCCAAGAATTCTGTTGCCGGGCGAGTATCGCTTTGAAGGCTTTCCAGTACAGAAACTGTCGTCCGTGCATTTTCAACAATGGTCGCGGCGATGGCATCAAGCCGCGCAAATTCCGATTGCACAGCCGTCTCTGCTTCCGGTGAGCCAGGACGCTCGAAAACAACGTTGGCATCTACTGCTTCAAAAAATGGCCCTGAAGCAACTTGTTCTAAAAAGAGAAAATCGTCCCAGCTATACAGCTGCCTCCTACCAACATACCGCCAGTATTCTGAGATTTTCTCCAAACCATCTATGTAATCATCTATGTCGGCGCTAAGGTGCTGAAGAATAATGTTACCGTGAACATCAACCATCGATGGTGAATTAGGTAGCTGAATACCGCCAAATACCGACCAGTTCGAGAAGGCGTAACGGATGGATATTTTGTCGTCGTACCCTCCGTCTCTCTCAAACGAGTTCTTCCAAAGAGCTAGATAAAAGTCTTCATTGCGACGATCATAACCACACGCAAATCGTAATAGCACAGAGGTTGAGATAGTGTCTTGATCCGTGAACGGCGGTTCACTTCTTTCGAAGACATGGAAAGAGTGGCGTGCCCTGTCGTCAGCCAATAGATCATATGCCACGTAAAAGGTCCGCTCCGAGTCGAGGCGACGCAGTACAGTTTTACTTACTTTTTCTGGGGTTAGGTTAAGCCCTAATGAAGCAAGTACACCATACCGGATGGGTTGAAGCTGACTTGGCAATTGCAAACCCAGTGAGGTCGCCTGATCACTTCCAACGCATTCAGCGAATGTGTGTCCATAGATCGTCAAATCTCGAATTTCTTCACCACTGCGTATAGGAAGATCAACTTCATAATTCTGCTGACTCGTGGCCAAAACCTCTATGTCGAGCGCATTCTCTTGTGCTATTGATTGCTGCGACCAAAATAAAAATAAGCTCAGTCCGAAAAACGCGGTCCTCATCAAAATCCTCCTGCACCAAGGCCAAATATTTTGGCTGCTTTCATAAAAAACTTTGCGCTAGGGTGATCCTAGGCTCCCATCAAAGTTGATGGTACCGATAGATATGCGTCAAGATGGAAATATGAGCCGTTCATTCCGAGTTCTCGAAGCCGACGACGATTTGATTTCTCATTCGCCATTAATATACTATTGATAGAAGGGCAGCGTTGCTCCACAAGGTGAAGCTCCTGCATCGACTTGGAGAGCGCGTTGAACTTTGAACCCAAACTCGAACCAAATGTGACTACGGAACAAGGTCTTCGTGCGCTCGCCGAGCAGGGCCATTCGGTCGAAGTGCTTTGCAAGACAGACCCTGAACGTAAAGGCCCAAGCTGGTACGGCCTGTGGATCATGCGGACTGTCGGCAAGGACGGAAACGAGAAAATCCTTGTCACCGCTAGGACGCGCCTGACGCAGAATGCCATCAAGGTTCGCGAGTTCAAAACCGCGACTGGCGTGATCTCCTTTCTGGTTGGTGTCGGGTTCTCTCAAGCGAGCATTCCCATGAAGAGCGGAGAAACGACTTCACATCGCCTTGCTCAGTGACTGAGGCCTGGATCGCGGTCGATGTCCCGGTCCTTCTCGACCTCCTGATCCTTCTCCTGATCGCGCTCGTCCTCGATCTCCAGCTTCTCACGCGGCTTGTTCAACACGTTCTTCAGGCGCTCGTTGACAGACGGCTTGCGCGCCTCGCGCCCGGTGTCCTCGCCCAAACCATACTCGCTGTGACCATCAAGCTTTTGAACCGCCGACTGGCCGTCCCGGCCCGCGTCTTTCTCCATGATCTCTTTCAGCCGCTCCCGCGCATAATTGCGACTTTCCGGTTTCGGCGTGTCGTCCTGATCCCGTGAATGACCCACGACACGCGCCAGGCGTTCCCGGAAGTCATCCGGGGTGCGGTTGCGATCTTTTGTGGTTGCAGCCCGTAGTGCCGCCAGACCGGCAGACACACGCCCCTGCCCTGCCTCGCGTTCGGACCCATAAGTCTCCCGCGCGATGTCCAAGCGTTCACGCATTTCGCGGAAAGCGGCGCGTGCCTGGCGGGCGGCATGAACAACCGCGCCGCGCTCTGTGACGGGGACATATTCCCGCCCCTCCCGCTCGGCCATCGCCTTGGCCCGGCGTTCCATGGAGTTGGCGGCTGGCCCCAGCTTCAGCTCCGGATCGCGGTCCAGCTCCTCGGCGGAGAGTTGATCGCCTCGCTCCAGCGCCGCTTCCCGCTGCGCTTCGAGCGACCGGTGATCGACGCGCTCCACCTCCCCTGCCCGCTCCAGGGCGCGGTTCTGCAACTCGGCCCAGAGGCCACGCATTTGCTCGATCTCGACGCCACCGGTCTTGGCGGAGTCGAGTACGCGCGTCTTGGCCGTGAAGCCCTCGGGTTCCAGCTTCCGGGTGCTGGTCAGAACGTGAGCATGGTGGTTCCGCTGGTCGCCCTCGCGGTGCGGTGCATGGATCGCAACATCGACGGCCACGCCGTAGCGGCTGACCAGCTCCTGGGCAAAGTCGCGGGTGATCTGGGACCGGTCCTCGGCGCTGATCTCGGACGGCAAGGCCAGCTCCCACTCACGGGCGGTGACGGAGTTGCGGCGGGTCTCGCTGGCCTCGACCTCGTTCCAGAGACGGGACCGGTCCGTGGCCCAATCCGGCGCGTCCTTCGGGGTCAGGATGAAGGTCTCCTCGATGCCTTTCTTGCGGGTGTAATCGTGGACACGGCCTTCCCGCTGGCACTCGATGCGCTCGCCGACACGGTAGGCGGCCGCCGCCGTGGCGGAGCGCCCGGCGCTGCGTTTGATCGTCTTCACGGAGAGGTGGTAGCTGGCCATACGCCCTCCCCTCGCCCGTGATGCGAATAATCATGCGCGCCGCTGCTGACTCCGGCCCATGCCCGAACATGGGCCACCGGGTCAGCCGTCTTTTTCCCGAAGGCCCGCGCCCCAGAACGCTGGGGCCGGAGGGGGAAAGACAGCCCGGTTGAAGGGGCGCGACGCACCTCTGAGGCGCGGGCTTGCCAGTGATCTGCCCCCAAATCCCCAGCCTCATGGGGGGCGGGACATGGGGACAGATCACTGGCGGTTTGCCGGGGGCAAACCCGGTATCGCGAAGGGGCGTCAGCACCTGGGCGCGATACCTCCCGCAAGGGAGACGCCAGCGGCAGACCGGCCCCCATAAAGGGGCATCGGGCGACACGCTGGCGCAATATTGCGGGACGCGATCCAACCGCCGAGGTTGGTTCTGGAGGGTGTGGGAGGGCGAAAGCACCTCCCATTCCGGCGCGCATCGCGTCGGACGGAGTTCGCCATCGGCTGAGGCCCTGCCTCAAGGAGATCGCACGCAAATCTCGGAACCGTAGGTGAAGAGTTTGCATAAGTGCGCCCTTGTCCTTTACAGGCCTACGGGTAAGCGCTATCGCTGGTTGTGACAAGTCTAACCTTTACACCTGCCCTCTTTGAAGTGGATTCCCGAATTGGCTGAGACTGAGCTTGAACGCGCCGAGAAACGCTACGCCCAGGCCAAGGCCCGCCTGCAGGCACTGAAGAACAGGGAAGCCACCAGACAGCGCAAGCTGGATACACGGCGCAAGGTGATCCTGGGCGGGGCGCTCATGGACCTGGCGGAACGGGATTCCAGCGCTACCGCGATGCTCGACCGGCTGATCCGTAACCTCTCCCGCGAACAGGACCGCAAAGCCTTCGCGGAATGGGAGACGCCCTCCCCGGCCCCAAGCGATGACGGTGCCTCTTGATGCGGGGTGTCATGCTCGTCTTCGGGGGTCTGTTCCGCTTCTTCGGTCGGCTGGTTTTCACGCCCATCATGCTCGGATGGTTGATCGGAGCGATGGCCTTCGGGGCGATGCTCGGCTCTCTGGTGGCCACCCCGTTCATCTTCGCCTTCTTCGATCAGACGCCGGGTGAAAGCGGCTGGCAATGGCTGGTCTTCGGTCCCTTCATGTTTGTGGGCGCTGTCTTCGGGTTTCAGTACTGGCGCATGGCCTCCGGGGCCGATGCCTATTTCGGGCTGACGGGCGACAGCCACGGTTCGGCCCGGTTTGCGAACCGTAAGGAGCTGAAGAAGCTTCAGCGGCAAGACGGTCTCCTGATCGGGCGCAATCCTCACACAGGTCGGTTGCTTCACTATGACGGCCCGGCGCATCTGATCACCCTCGCCCCGACACGGGCAGGGAAAGGCGTCGGCACCGTGATCCCGAACCTGCTGGCGGCGGAACGCTCCGTCCTGGTCATCGACCCCAAGGGCGAGAATGCCCGGATCGCCGGGGAAGCCCGGCGGCGCTTCGGGACGGTTTATGTCCTCGATCCGTTTGAGGTCAGCGGCCATCCCTCCGCCGCCTACAACCCGCTCGACCGGCTGACACCGGACAGCCTCGATCTGGGTGAGGATGCCGCCTCCCTGACAGAGGCGCTGGTCATGGACCCGCCGGGCCAGGTGACTGAAGCGCACTGGAACGAGGAGGCCAAGGCCATCCTCGGCGGTCTGATCATGTTTTGCGTCTGTCACGAGGATCGCGACCGCCGGTCTCTCGCCACCGTCCGGGAATATCTCACCCTACCCCCGGAAAAACTTCGGGCGTTGTTGGAGCTGATGCAGGACAGCGACGAGGCAGGCGGGCTGATTGCCCGCGCCGCCAACCGCTTCCTCGGCAAGGCCGACCGGGAAGCCGCTTCGGTCCTGTCGAACGCGCAGCGACACACCCATTTCCTCGACAGCCCGCGCATCGCTCGATGCCTGGCGCGGTCGGACTTTGCCTTCTCCGATCTGCGCCATCGGATAACGTCCGTGTTTCTGGTCCTGCCACCCAACCGGATGGACGCCTACAGCCGTTGGCTGCGCCTCCTGGTATCTCAGGCCCTCCAAGACGTTGCGCGGGACGCTGAGCGGCCTCAGGGCGCATCTGACGGCCATTCTCAGCGTCTCAAGACCCCAGCCCTCTTCATGCTCGATGAATTCGCTGCTCTGGGCCGTCTGGAGGCCGTAGAGCGCGCTATGGGGCTGATGGCAGGCTATGGGCTTCAGCTCTGGCCGATCCTGCAGGACATGAGCCAGCTCAAAGACCTCTACGGCGACCGAGCAAACACCTTCATCGCAAATGCCGGGGTGCAACAGGTCTTCGGTGTGAACGATTTCGAGACAGCGAAATGGCTGAGCCAGATGATCGGCCAGGAAACCGCCGGGTTCCAGACTGACAGCTTCAAGCCCGGCGATGGCCCCAGCTTTTCGAACAACCTCACGGGCCGTGATCTACTGACCCCCGATGAAATCATGCAGCTTCCCCCGGATCGTCAGCTCCTGCGCGTCCAGGGACAGGCCACTGCCGTCGCGCAAAAGCTGCGTTACTTCGCTGATCCTGAATTTGCCGGGCTGTTCACACCTGAAGCCTGATAACCTGAAAGCACACCGCTATGTCCGACACGCCTGCCTCCCCTACCCCGCTCTCAGATGATGATCTGCGCGAGACGCTCGATCTTCTCGCCACGGCTGTCGCCAGCATTTCGGATCGCGTGGATGATCAGACACGGGTGCTCGACCGCGTGAACAAGACAGCGACGGAAGCCCGCTCTGCTGCCTTCGCCGCGCAAAAGCAGACAGACCCGGAACACTATGGCGAGATTGTCGGCGCGACCATCGACGGCAGGATCGGCGATACCCTCACCCGCGTAGGTCAGATGGCAAGTGATCTGCTACGGGCGTCCAACCATACCCAAGAGGTTCTTAAGAAAGCTGAAGATGCCAAGGCAGACACCATGCGCCAACTTTGGGAACGGGAACAAAAGCTGGACCGCTTCAAAAGCCGTCTTCCATGGATCGGTCTCTGTGCTGTCGTTCTGGCTCTTGTTTTGACGGTGACGCTTCCTCGTTTCTTGGCCAGCAACGCTTCCATGTGCGCTGTCCTTGGGGCTTCCTGGACGACGACAACCACGGGTGTTGATGCCTGCGTGTTCTACCAACAGTGAGCGGTGATGTGCTGATGGTGGACGGTTCTTCCTGAAAGGTTGGGTGTTATATATGTGTTAGAATCTGTGTTACGGGTCCGGAAATTTCACCTAGAAGATTGAAATTAAATCCATTTTCTTGAAGGATGGTAACTGATAACACGAATCTTGGTAACTGAAATCCTGCTTTCGGTAACTGATAACACGAATCTTGACTGCGGTAACTAAAACCACGAATGTCGACTCATGGTAACTGATAACACGAATGCTCTCGCCCCGCTCCTGCCGGATCGTCATCCGCAGCATGATCTGTTCATCTGTGATGTCGCTGATGCTGTCTTGAAGGACGTGATGCAGCATATGGAGCATCCGTTCTATTCGCTTTCAAAGAAGCCCGAAACGACGGTCAAGCGATACGAAAATGGTAATAAGTGGTTGCAGATCACGCCAAGTGTGAAGGGTCTCGCAACGATCTACGACAAAGACATTTTGATCTACTGCATCAGCCAGATCATGGCGAAACTGAAGGATGGCCTTCCGGTTTCGCCCCGCGTACGGATCAATTCCAGAGAACTGCTTATCTTCACAAATCGCGGCACAAGTGGCCGGGAGTATCAGTCCCTTCTCGATGCATTGG
>NC_008387.1 GCF_000014045.1 Roseobacter denitrificans OCh 114 | reverse complement strand
CCCGGAATTCCTGCGCGAGGGTCGCGCGCTGCATGACAACCTGCATCCCAGCCGGATCGTGGTGGGCGAGCGTTCAGAGCGCGCGCGCATCTTTGCGGATATGATGCTGGCGGCCTCGGATGAGACGGATGTGCCGGTGTTGTTGACGGGGGCGGCGGAGGCCGAGGCGATCAAGCTTTTCGCCAATACCTATCTTGCGATGCGCGTGGCCTATTTCAACGAACTGGACAGCTATGCCATGGCGCTGGGGCTGGACAGCCGCGAGGTGATCTCGGGCGTCAGTGCCGACCCGCGGGTGGGGAATTTCTACAACAACCCGTCCTTTGGCTATGGTGGGTATTGCCTGCCGAAAGACACCAAGCAACTGCTGGCCAATTACAGCAATGTGCCCCAGAACCTGATCCGCGCCATTGTGGATGCCAATACCACGCGCAAGGATTTCCTGGCCGAACGTATCGTCGAGAAAGAGCCCCGCGTCGTGGGCATCTACCGGCTGGTGATGAAGGCCGGGTCGGACAATTTCCGCGACAGCTCCATTCAGGGCATCATGAAACGCATCCGCGCCAAGGGGATCGAGGTGATCATCTATGAACCCCACCTGCCCGAGGAGAGTTTCTTCAACTCGCGCGTGGAGCGTGATCTGGAGGTCTTCAAACGCGAGGCCGACGTGATCGTCGCCAACCGGCGCGAAGCCGCACTCGAAGACGTCGCCGACAAGGTCTTTACCCGGGATCTGTCGGGGGAGGATTAAAGCGTTTGAGGGAATACCTGAAACATCAGGCATCCCTTGACTCTATAGGGTCCGGCTCTGAAATTTCGGCCCACACTTAAAAAATGAAACTATCGGCACCTATGCCCCGCGGCGTGGCATGGTCCGGAGCAAGGCCATTGCCCCCAGAAACAGAATAATAGGCAATATCAACATGCGCAGCGTAAAAATGCCGATGATCACCAAAGAGGCTTCAAGGATGGTGTCAGCTTCATCGACGAAAACCTGCGCTGCCTCTAAATAGCGACTGCTTTGTCCAAATGCACCGCTCACACCGTCGCTGACTCCGGCGACCTGATCGCCCAGCCAAGTTAAAACACCTGAAGTTTTATCCTCTGCTTCGGGCATTTCTTGTTTGTCAGTCGCGCCTGTCCCAATGAGAATGTTGGCTTGTTGTGCGATGGCGTCAAGCTCCTCCACAGCCGCGTTCATCTGTGCTGCAGTAGCGCGCTCTCCGACCCAAACGCCGAGGAAAAACATTAAAGGTATGGCAAGGCCGACGGCGAGGCCAAGGGTTATTCCTTTGTCGCATACAGGTTTCAGCGTCCTTGCTAAGGAGGGAGCAAGGTGCAAGCCAAGCTTTCCCAATAGTCCAGCTCCGAGAGCGACGAGCCCGATAGAAACCACAGGTGCGAGACCAATTCCTGCGAGTGCTGCCCCGGTCGCGACGAGAAATACGACATCGGCAACGCGCTCCACGGTATCATCGACGGGTTCCAGCACCTTAAGTGGTTGAAGGCTTGCTTGCCCGACCATCGACGCACCGACCTCGATCTCTTGGGCCGTAGAAAGCACTGCGTTGATAGCTCGCAACGAAATATACACGCCAATTGAGGCTTTCGCTATATCCTGCGCAGTTCCCTCCGCTACTGAAACAACTGGGTTCCAATCGCTTTTTCCAAACAATCCCGCAAATCCAAGAAGTAGGGCCAACAGCCCCGCAAGTGTGAAAGCGATCAACCCAGTGCTTTTTCTCTCAGAACCATGAGGGGTATGAGCCATTGGTAATTCACTATTTCTCTTGGGCCGCGCTCAGAGGATTAGGCATTTACATATCATGGAAAGCTTGCGGCGCAACAACGCCGCTAACGGCTCCAAAGCATGCCTTTGAGACGCACACACCCTTTACCGCAAAGAGCTGGCCATCCGGGGGGACAGTTTCGGGATGATCTGGTCGGCGATGATGCCCGCTCCGGTGAGCGAGATGTGATCATCGTCAAAATAAAGCGCCTTTGTGCCCTGCGCCAGATAGCAGGTCACTGCGTCACAGAACATGTCGGCGGGGTTGTGGATGCGGACGGCGGCGGGAATGTCCTCCAGCCGCGCGGTGACATAGGCCATGCGTGCAGCCCACCATGCACGCGGCACGCCCGCAAGCGACAGCTTGTCAGGGGCCACCGCGCCAGGTCCGGCACGGCGCACCATCTGCTTGATGTCGGCCGGCACTTCGGGGGCCTGTAGCACCAGGTGCACGGTCTTGCCGCGGTCAACCAAGGCCTGCAGGGTGCTGACATAGCTGTCCCAGACCTGCGCGCGTTTTTCCTCCTCCACCAGATCGGGCAGGGCGGGGTAGAGGCCCTCGTGCTTACCCTTGAGATAGGCAGCGATGCGGTAAGAGACAACGACCGTGTCGATGCTGTCATCGCGCAACAGGTGGTCCATGCTGCGCTGTGACCACTGCCCGCATTCATCTGCGTTCTGCGCCCCCAATTGCGGCCCGCAGCCGGCATAGGAAAACTGCATGACACCGATATCGCGCGCGCGCAGCCTTGTTGCCAGACCATAGGCCAGTTCAATGGTGTGGCTATCCCCGAAAACCGCCCATGTCGGCGTATTGGTGAAATAGCGGCACGCCTGATCAGGCCGGGTGATGTTGTGGCACTCAAGGCGTTTGGGCGAGGCACTGGCCGTCGCGAAAAGTGCTTGCTGGTCAGGTGAAAAACGCGCGGGAATGCCGCTTTGAAAATGTGTCACGGTGCCGAGGGCCGCAAAGCCCGCAAGGGCCGCCCCGCTGAACGTGAAAACCTGTGTGCGAGTGATGTGTCCTTTGACGCGAAACGGGCGCTCCACCCAGCGCCAGCTGACATAGGCCAGCGCAAAGGATAGCCCAATCAGACCCCCCATCACGGCCATGGGCGGGTGGCCGGCATGGCTGTAGCGGGTAAAGGCAAAAAGCGGCTGGTGCCACAGATAGATGCTGTAGCTGATCAGCCCGATGCCCACGAGTCCGCGGGTGCTGAGCAGGGCATGAACGACTGTCCCCTGCCGGGCGCACAGGATGATCAGCACGGTGCCAAGGACCGGCACCAGCGTATAGAGGCTGGGGAACGGGGTGTCCTTGTCATAGGCAAAGATCGAGAACAGCACCAACCCCAACCCCAGCAGGCTGCCCCCCTGTGCCAGCCAGCCCATGCGGGGCAGATCAGGGAACCGGTAGAGAGCGATGGCCACAAAGGACCCGGCCAGCAATTCCCATGCGCGGGTAGGCAGCATGTAAAAGGCAAAGGAAGGATTCTTGGTCACAAGCACCACCGCCAGAGCGAGGCTGAGTAGAAAAGCTACAACCAATCCGGCCAGTACGATTTTCAAACCCCAGCGCCATGCGAGCATCAGAAACAGAGGAAAGAGAATGTAGAATTGTTCCTCGACCGCGAGGCTCCAGGTATGCAGCAGTGGTTTCAGCTCGGAGACACCAGAAAAATAGCCGCTTTCCGACCAGAACAGGATATTCGAAGCAAAGAACGTAACGGCTGTCACACTCTGGCCGAAATCCTTCATGTCCTGCGGCACAAGCAGCGCCCATGCAAAGGGCAGGCAGGCCGCAATCATGAAGAACAGCGCCGGCAGGATACGTCGCGCGCGCCGTTCGTAGAAATTGATCAGGCTGAAACGTCCTTCATCCAATTCGCGTATCAGGATCGTGGTGATCAGAAAGCCGGAAATGACAAAGAAGACATCAACGCCAACAAACCCGCCCGAAAAGCCCGAAAACCCTGCATGAAACAGAATGACGGGTATGACGGCCACAGCCCGCAGCCCATCAATTTCAGCGCGGTATTTCATGGTGAAGGGCCTCCAGAAGATCAGCGCCGGGAACGCTCTGGCGATCTTCCCGGGTCGGTAAAACACTGAGCCCACGCGTAAGAAGCAAACCTGTATAAAAGGTAAAAATTTAAGATACTTCGATTTAAATTTTTGGACCGCTCTGCTACGCTAAGCGATAGCTGCAAAACACGTATCAGGCGACGATCCTTTTGCATAAAAACCCAGACGCCGCTGTCAGACGGGATTAGCAGCTTTGTCCTGATCAAGGGAGGCGCCGCCCGGCAACGCCTCAGATGGGGCGTGCGATCCATGCTACCACCGCCACCCACTGACCGCACCTGCGGGGGGAAAAGGCCACTGGACTTTAGGGGACAGAAGGCAGATTGGATATTCCGCAAGAGACCTCAAGAGAGGAGGTTCCGGGGCTTGACCACTACCGCGACAGATTGTGACCTGCACCCCCCTAAGATCCCTCACATCAATGTAGAGCTTGCTCAACCTTTGAAGAACAAACAAATGCGAGATAGGCGTTTTACCGAAGCCCAGATTATCGGTATGATCAAAGAACATGAAGCTGGGAGGCCGACAGCCGAAGTATGCCGCGGGCATGGCCCCAGCCCTGCGTCGTTCTACATGTTAAAATCCAAGTATAGTGGCATAGACGTTTAGGACACCCATCGTCTTAAATTGCTGGAGGGCGGTAAGCGTTGCTTCAAGCTTTGAAGTTCCAGGGTAACAGCTGTTCGATGTCTTTTGTTTATGCCCATTGACGATGGCTGAGAGGACGCTGGTCAGGTAGCTGTGCGGCTCGACGTCATTCAATTTGCCTATCTCAATGAGTGACGCGAGCATGGCCCAGTTTTGGGCACCTGCGTCGTGATCAGAAAATAACGCGTTCTTTCGCTGGAGGACAATCGGGCGGATGGTGTGTTCCACGGCGTTGCTGTCCATCTCTATACGGCCATCGCTCAAGAACAGGATCAGCCCGTCCCAGTATTTGGCGATGTATTTGAGGGCTTCGCCGGTTGGGGATTTTGCAGATACCTGTGATCTGGCTCGATCCAGCCAAGATTTGAACGTCTTGATTTTGGGTTCAGATTTTGCGGTCGGATTGCCAGGCGTTCTTGTGCAGATGCGCCACGCGCATGTGCCCAGCAGTACGCCAACTGGATCGGTTCATTATCCCGCAGATCAAGCACGCGGTAGCAGTGTCGGGCGCATCAAGAGTGTCTAGTGATACTGCGCGGAACCTCCGCCCGGGTCTAGGTTTAAAAAACGCCAAAACGACTGCGGGGAGTTTCCAGCCCGCAGTCGTTTCTTCAAAAGCCCACTGATTATATATCGATGTTCATCCAGCTCAGGTCCTCGGTCTCCAGCCCAAGCAGGGTGATCCGATCATCACCGTTGGATAGCACAAGGTTGCCATTTTCCATGCTTGCGGCATCCTCAAGTGTCTGGTCGGCAAGCAAGAAGCCTGTCAGATCGAGGTTGTCTTCGAAGGCAAAGTCGTTGATCTGGTCGTCGCCATCGCCAATGTCGAATACAAACTGATCTTTGCCTGCGCCGCCGGCCAGAGTGTCATCACCCCGGCCACCGTAAAGGATATCATTACCTTCTCCGGCCGACATGTAGTCATTTCCGTCACCGCCATAAATTGTATCACCGCCCTGATTGGCGTAAATCTTGTCATCTCCGGCACCACCGCTAATGATATCGTCGCCATGGCCACCGCTCATGTGATCCTTGCCCGCACCTCCATCGATAGTGTCATTCCCGGCGTTTCCGATCAAACGATCATCCCCTTCATCGCCATACAAGCTGTCGTTACCTATCCCCCCGACGATATAATCGTTACCGAAATTCCCATTTATGGTGTCGTCGCCCTGGTCGCCAAAGAGGTTATCATCGCCATCGCCGCCGGATATCCAGTCATTTCCGTTCGCGCCTTTGACAACATCATCGTCGGTTCCTGCAAAAATCTGGTCATCGCCATCGCCGCCGTCGACTACATCTTCGCCACCACCCCCATTGATCCGGTCGTTGCCATCGCCTCCTTCGATGCTGTCGTCACCGTCTTGCCCGATCAGGCGGTCATCTCCCGCGTTGCCGTACAAGATGTCGTTCCCCGCACCCCCGATCATGTAGTCATCGCCTCCTGCGCCTGAAGCCACGTCATCAGCCAAACCGCCGTAGAAGTAATCGTCACCATTCGTGGCTACGATCTTGACTGCCTGAGTCACGATGGCCGCATCGTTGATGTCAAAAGTCGTCTGCCCGGTTTCGACCAAGGCCGCGCTGGTCTGTTGGACCAAGTCGGAGAATTCATAGGCTCCTTTAGCATAGGTCAAATAGCTTGGGGTTTCCTTGGGCGCCCCAAGGTCGAGGTGTTGTGCGATCTTTGAGCTTGCCCAGATGGTCCTGATGACGATGCCGTTGTTGGCATCGCTCAGGTCATTGATGGTCACCTTTTCATGATCTGCTCCGTCCTTGATCTGCCCTTCAAGAAGCATGCCAGGCACAAAGGGCACAGGTTCAGGTGGCGTCTCTGGTGCTGGCGGTGTTTCTGGTGCTGGCGGTGTTTCTGGCGCCGGTGGTGTCTCTGGTTCAGGCGGCGTCTCCGTAGGAGTCAGCCCGTCCAAGGTCAGCCTGCCATCTTCCGTCGCTATGAGGTCTGACAGGACGATGACTTGCTCGCTGGCAAAAAGCGATCTCTTCGACGTTGATCAGGAAATCACTGCCATCCGGTCCTTCGATCCTGTAACCGCCGCCTTCAACGCGTACCGTATAATCCGAAAACGCGCCTGCAAATACGGCCCGGTCGATTCCATTGCCACCGTTGAGCCCATCATCACCCTGACCTGCGACCAGAATGTCATCACCGTCCATACCCAACAGGTAATCGCTCTTGGCAGTCCCCATCAGCATGTCAGCCCCTGCTGTTCCGTCGTTGACCAGACCCTGCTGGAATTGGCTGCCGTCACGGTCGTCTTCCCACCATGCGCCTGTATCCCGGTTCAACTCCTCGATCGCTTCCGAGCGTGGCGTGGAATCCTCCAACCCGGCGTAAAGTGACCACGACCCCCATTTGCTGGGTGAACCTACATCGCCAAACTGCATGAAAGGCCCGTCGCCATATTCTGCCCAGACATCCCAGAGTTCACGGTAAAGCTCACCCATCTGTTCGCTGCGCACGAAATCCACCATGAAATCCTGCATTGCAGCGACATCTTCGCTGGACAGGTCCCGTACGGCGAAGGCGTGGTGCACATGTTGCCCGCCCTCATAAGCGGAAAGTTTGAGCCCGTGTTCTTCGGCCAAAGCTGCTGTTGTGGCTAGAACATCGGCGATCTGGGGAATAGAACCCTTGTAAGCGGGGTCCATCAGCTTGTCAGCCAGCCAGGCCGTTGCATCGACGTCCGGATCCTTGATCACCGCGATCAGCTCCGCACGCATGGTGGCGTCACTCACAGTATTATTGCCGAAATAGGTCGTGACGGCCAGCTCATCGAAGACACTGCCCGGAGCCACATAGGCGTCGGGCTCGTTCTCCCTCCAGAGCTTGGCGTCGAGCAGACGTTCTGTCAGCCATGGATTGCGAGTCTGCGTGGCGAGGACATTGACGAGACGGTCATCGGCCTCCTCGCCAAAGACGTCTTCCCAGATCAACGCGGTCTCGACGGCTTTCTTGACGTAATAATCATTCTGGCCGCCTTTGACGCCCCATTCCGCCTCGGCTTTGTCATGTAGCCATTCCGTCTGATCAAAAGCCCAGTTCCAGGTTTCGTTGGAGTATTCGACCTTAGCCTTCAAGCCAGGGTCCAGATTGTCGCGTACATAGGTCGCAAAGTTGCGGATGAACTCTTCATCGGCGGTATGTGGCATCGTGAACCAAGGGTCAGCGCCGACCTCATTGGCAAGCTTGACCATGTATTCCACCGGCACGCCAGCTTCCCAGAACATCCCATCCACCGAAGACATTTCATCCCAGGATGTTATGGTGGCATTATTCGTGTCCCCCCATCCCATGAAACGCAGTTCGCGGGCATCATCAATCAGGTCTAGCCATTCCGGGTTATAAACCGCTCCTGCCTCATGAAGTGGTAAGTATTTTTCCTCGACGATCGAAACGTCACGAACGTAATCGCCTGTTCCCTCAGGGTCAGTGGACTGTATCTTCAAATAGAGGTGGTTGCCGTTCATGTTTTCAAAAACAATACGGCCAGGTTCACTGCTTATAATCCGGGCGTCACCGGACATGGTCACATCGCCCGTGCCCTCGTATTCCATGACGTAAACACCACGGACGTCATGGGCTTCTTCTGGGCGGCCCTTCCACTGCCAAAACCCAACTATTTCCTCGACACCTTCAGGAATCTCCGTGGGCCATCCGTCCTTGTCCAGATAGCCCCCTTCTTTCATCGCATCGTAGCTCATTTTCTTAGAGCCATCCTCCATATCTCCCCACCAAGGGCGCATGGATTTGGCGATATCGAGAAACTGTGAGGCCGGCGCAAAATCCTTGAAGTTATCCAAATTGTAAGCCAGCGTCGGATTGTCATTACCCAGAGCGGTATCAGCCTGCGCCAGTTCTGTGTCATAAGCCATGATGTAAAGTCCCAAAATTAGTCGCAAAATGAGGTGGAATACCGATTTAGGTAGGGCGTCATTGAGCGAGAAGTTGTGTGCATTCCTTGGGCTCATCATTCCGATCCTCTGGTGGCGGCTTTGGGAAATGAATAGGGCCTTTATGTGGATGAAGCGACCAGTTTGAACTAATTACATCACTTGTTTGCCGGGCGAATAAGAGCCTGTCGACGCAGACGATCAGGCCGGTACGGAAGGTGAGTTTCTGAGTGATTTTCTGGAAACGCCTCTTGATACACTACGCCACGAAACGCAACCTTAGATTGCGCGCTGGTGTGGGTATATCGACGAGACATTTACGATGTGTTTACGAAACAGCTTGGACAGGTGCGCTTCCATCGAAAAGGCGCTTGATCGGCGTATAATATAGTGCACCGAAAAAGCGGATGAGATGGCGCAGTGAATTGGCACTGTCTTGACCACCCAATCGACAGTTTGCTCAATCATCTTTTTGTCATAGGTACCGCCTGGATCGTTTATGCCTGAGGCACCACCTATTTTCATTCATGCCCTTGGGGCCAGTCGATATGTCAGAACGGAAATAAAACGGCGATTATTTGCTGATACACGCACCTTCAAGACATGCTTGCCAACCGTCCCTGCCTGAATTCTAATCATGGCGGCTGTTTGCACAGTCAGTAAATCGCGCAAGAACATCCGTGACCGAATGATGCTTATGACCGGTTGGATCGAAAAGGCCGCCTGCCATCGGACCATAGCGGTGTTTACGCTTCATCCATGCTTTGCGGTCATCTTCCGCCACAACCACTCACGAGCGTCCTGAATGCCTGCATTGACATAGCATGCCAGCTGTTATCTTCGGGGCAAAATTTAGTTAGAAGGCCATGCAGGATGCGACATCAGATGAATACCACGGCCGGGCGTCATGTCCTGTCGGCCCGCATCGGGCAACCGGCACGCGCCTTTCTGGCCCGCCGCTTTTCACGCGCGCATACGCGCCGGGTGTTGGTCTACTACAACGTAAGCCGGATCAGCTGGTCGCAGATTTTCCCCTTCGTCTTCTATGGTGCAGAGCTTGCACACCAATATGATGCCGAATTTCGTTTCGTCCCTGTGGATGCCTTGCTGAAAGGGGATCGTGTCAGAGAAAGGGCTGCCGACATCATCTTGGTCCAGCCCTGGTTCACCACACACACTGATGTGCTCGACGTGGCTCTCGACCGTCTGGCCACGGCTCATCCCAAAGCGCAGATCTCCTTTCTAGACTCCTATGCCCACAACGATCTGCGCCTGGGTTGCACCGTCGATCCCTATATCACCCATTACCTGAAAAAATCGCTCTTCAGGGACAGTCATCTGTATTTCAAGGAATTCAAGGGCGATACCAATCTGCTCGATTACTACGGCAGGCTCTATGGCCTGGAGTATGCGCCGGTGAACTGGAACGTCCCTGACACCATTTTGCCCAAATTACGCCTGTCGCCAAATTTTCTGACTGCCCCACATTTCATTGATGATCTGTCAAAAAAGGCCATGCCGAGGCGGGAGGGCCGCAGCCTAGATGTTTCCGTGCGGCTCGGCGGGCAGGATGCACATGGGGCCTACGCGGCGATGCGACGCCATGCGAATGGTCTGATGACAAAGATAGAGGGGATCACCCGGTCCCCCCCCAACATCGTGCCCTTCAAGGCCTACATGGCCGAAATGCGCGCCGCACGCCTATGCTTCAGCCCTTTTGGTTTCGGAGAGCTTTGCTGGCGCGATATAGAGGCGATGATCAGCGGGACGGTGATGATCAAGCCCGACATGAGCCATCTGGAGACGCTGCCTAATCTCTACGAGCCCGGCGTCACCTATCTGCCCGTCCGCTGGGATTTTGCCGACCTCGAAGAGGTCATTCGCGGCGCTCTCGCGGATGAAGACCGATGCCGTGACATTGCAAAGACTGCGTATGACCGGATGGCGCACTACATCCGCGAGGCATGCTTCGTGTCTGATATGAGTTCCCTCTTCAGCTGAGGCAACGCACTGCCACAATCACAATGCAGCGCCTCGGACAAATCTGCAAAAGAAGCTACCAGAAGCCAGCCCCCACCCCGCGCGACATCTTGAATTGTGCCATGACATAGACCACGCAATCAAAAACGAAGCCGACGAGGATCACGGGTTTGCGTTTCAGCGGGGTCGCCCCGAATTTCTTGATCCGTTTGGTCAGCGCATTGACCGGTACATAGCCATATTTGCGCGGCAGTTCGCGGTCCAAAACACCATTCAGCCAGTCAGGGTCGCGGGCGGCACTGGCCAGAACCGCCTGTGGTGTGTCCGAAGCGTGCAGGATGCCAAAAACAACCGTGTTGATCGCATTCCCGATCACCAGACGTACCTGATGGCGCAGGATAGTGCGCACGGAGCGTTCCGATTTGTAGAGGTGAAAGATCCCTTCTTCACTGTCGATACGATTCAGGTCTTCTGGCTTGCGCATCACATCCGTCAGTATCATGGCTCGCACGAACCCATCCTCCACCGGAAGACCGATGGGCAGATGGAATCTGCGCACCACCGCGGCCTCGGCGATGTAAAACGATCCGATAATGCTCTTTTGCCAGTTGTACAGTGTTCCGCCCGCTGCCGAAATCAGCCGATCCTTGGGAGAGAGCGGCCCGGCGTGATAGGTGATGTCCTTCACGGCCTGGCTGGAGCCTGCAACACGCCCCGGGCGGCTTTCCCGATAACGCACAAGCCGTGTGATGTTGTCGGCATTGGGAATGTCGATATCAGCATCGCAAAACATCAAAAGGTCCGCTTCCGGGCGGCTGAGATCATGTACGAACCGGTTCCAGGTCCGTGATTTCCCCCCCTCGCTCAGATCGTGCACCACATAGTCGCGCGCACCGGGCAGGGTGTCGATCGCAGCCTTTGCCCGCGCGACGGTATCATCGCTGCAGCCATTGGCCAGCACATGCAGGCGGATGATGAAATCGGGATTATCCAGAATGTCCTGCCGATTCAGGGTTTCCAGCGTGCGGGCAATGTTGTCGCTCTCATTGTGGGCAAAAATGCCGATGTCCAGACAACAGGGCGGCGTCTTCGGGGTTCTTGCGGGCGGGTTCGTGGCCAATGCATGCTCCAACTGTCTATGGTCTCACGCCGGGGTCGTCGAGGCGGCGCAAGATAAAATCCATCTCGCCTCTATCATACCCTTGCAGAGACGTAGAATAGGTAAATGAGAACCCATGAAAATGGCCCCGATCACGCCGGCTTCACCCTTGCCGCTTTTTCACCCAGCCCAGAAATGCCTTGTCGGGGGATAACAGGCGCGGGGCGCCGCTGGTGGCCCACATGGTGCGCCAGTCGGCCTCCAGCGCGTAGATATCCGCGCCGGGGGCCAGACGGCGGGCTTCTTCCAGCGCCTCTGGCGACAGCTGCGGCGCGCGCTCGGGCAGATCCACCAGCGTCTGGGGGCGCACGGCGATGATATCGCCCGGCTCCTCAACCAGCGTATATTCCGGCAGCGGGTCGCGGGTGATGATCTCGCGCAGCATCGCGCGAAACACCCGGCGCGGAGAGGTCGAGCCGGATTTCTTCAGCAAGGTCTCCACCGACACGCGCCACACAGGCTGACGCCCGCAGTGTTTGCGCGCCAACTCATAAAGCCGCCGCTCCAGCGGTTTGCGCAAGGAAAAATAGTCGCGGCTGAGCGTGAGTACCGATTTGCTCAACACCGCCCGGTAGAGCCATTCTGACAGGGTCACGCTGACGCTCACCATGCGCCCTGCCCGCGTGCGGCGCACGATCTCCCAGCTTTCGATCAGACCGAAACCGCTGGTGGTTTCCTGCGCCCCGGTGGTGATATTGGTGGTGATGCGCGTGCCCGCCAGCCGTTCAAAGGCATCGCGCAGCCGCTTATAGCCATCGCCCGAGGTTTCGCGCCCCGTGGCCAGCAGCAGATCATGCGCCGTCAGGGTCAGATGGCGCGCCGTCTTCTTGCCCGCATTGATCGCGGCCATCAGCTGGCTGATGCAAAAGATCAGGATATCCGCATCAAAGATCGTCGCGCGCCCCTTCACGCTGGGGGTGATGGTGATTTCAGCATCATTGTGGGTGTAGTTCAGAATGCGCCTGTCAGGCCGCGTCGAGAGCGAAAACAGCGGATGCTCCATCGCTGCCAGATCATGTTTGGGGACGGCTGCAAAGAAATCACAGACGAAAAAATCACCCTGTGGGATGGGCTGACCCATCGCGCTGCCCGTCGGGTTTGCCCCGCTCATGCCTGCTCACTTTCCGACCGGGTTGATCCTGGCCTTTTGGAATTTGCCTCAACGGGCTGCACGTTGGCAGACCCATATTTGCCCCGATTGCCTTTCGGGGTTTCATTTACACGGACCCTAAAGCCTGTGGATAACTGCGTCCAGAAAAACCGGAAGGGCTTTGTGGTTTCAGAGTCACTCAAACGGGGGATCAGAGTCACCCTATCGGGGTTTCAGAGTCGGTAGATCTTTGAAAAAGGCACAGAAGATATTGAATACACGGAGTTTTCGTAGCCACATAGTTCTTGTAACTAATAATAACATATAATTAACTAAGAAGGCTGGGGCCTGAAGCCGCTTTCTCGGGCCGGGGCTGATGGGAATCATCGCTATTTTGCTAAGAAAACCAGTGTGAGGTAACAACCCTCTTCTCATGTACTCTCTTTTGTGGCATCTTGGGGAAAACGCGTTACAAGCGTTGCCCTTGAGGATCAGAGCAGATGACCGATAGCCCCCCCTATTTCAACATATCCCCCGACAAGGCGCATGCGGAACTCCCCCCGCCCATGGACACAGCTGCCCTGTTGGGCATCGCCCAGGCCTGCAACCAGGGACGCAATGATCTGGCAGGCCGTGGTCTGGATGAAAGCGGGGCCCGGCACCTGCGTTCTTTCTCCACATGGGAGATCACCAAATACCTGATCCCTGTCGCGCCTGCGCATTTCCGCCGCGTGCTGCGCCAGAACCCCGAGCTGCCGCAGGGTATTTCCGAGACTGAGGGCGGCGCCAAATGGTTCACCCTTGATGAGGTTTTGCGCCTGCGCGCGCACTTCGGTCAGGAAGGCTCCAAGGCCAAGGAATACCTGCCCTACCGTCCCAAAGGGTTGCCTGCGAAAATCGTCGCCGTGGCCAATTTCAAGGGCGGCGTCGGGAAGACCTCCACCTGCGCGCATCTGGCGATGTCAGCAGCGTTGGATGGCTACAAGGTGCTGGTGGTCGATCTGGACAGCCAGGGATCCATGTCCTCGATCTTTGGGGCGCGTGTTGACGACGAATGGCAAACCGTATTCCCGCTGCTTGCGAAACATTACGCCACCCATCTGCGGGCCGAAAACCAGCGCCGGCTGGATCGCGGTGAGGCCCCCCTGCCCTTTGATGATATCCTCACCGAGGCGCTCAAGGTCACGCCCGGTGATATCATCCAGAAAACGCATTGGCCCAATATTGATCTGATCGGCGCGCAGCTAAACCTTTATTGGTCCGAATTTCAGATCCCCGTCTGGCGCATGGCCGCGCGGTCCTGGAAGCTGTGGGACGCCTTGGGAGATGCGCTGGCCGAAAGCGCGGTGCTGGAAGAGTATGATCTCATTTTCCTCGATACCCCCCCTGCCCTCGGCTACCTTACAATCAACGGGCTGTCGGCGGCGGATATCCTGCTGGTACCTGTCGGGGCTTCTTTCGTCGAGTTCGACAGCACGGGGCGGTTTTTCGATATGTTGCACGCGACCTTTTCCTCGATTGAGGAGGGCGAGAATATGGCCGCCCGTGCCTTGGGGCGTGAGGAACTCGCCTTTGAATGGGACGCGGTGCAAACCGTAATCACCCGCTTTGATGCCTCACAGCAAAGCGAAATGGCCAGCCTGATGCAAAGCTACATGGGGCGCACGCTCTCGCCCTTCCGGCAGGATTTCACAGCGCTGATCGGGCAGGCAGGGGAAAGCGTCAACGGTATCTACGAGGCCGATTACCGTGATTTCAACCGCGATACCTATGCGCGGGGGCGGGCCACCTTTGATGAAACCTATGCGGCCTTCAAACGCTTGCTTTATGGGATCTGGCGACGCGATGAGTTGGCGCAGGCAGCCGGGGCCACAGAGACGGCCGCGGAATGACGTTTCGCATGCGAAAGTGCCAAATGCCCCCTGTTAGAGCCTGTATCAGTCTCTGCGCGCGCCGGATCAACCGGGCAGTAAGCCGCCCTGCCCTATCCTGCCTGCTGTTCTGCAAAAGGAAATCTCATGGCCAAGCGTAAACGTCTCAGCCCCGCCACCCTGACAGAGGCCCCGCTGGAAACGAAAGCCGCCCTGGGCTGGGTGGGGCATGGCACCAGACGCCCCCCGATTGCCGATGTCACGGGCGATGCCGCCGAACAATCCGCCTTTGAGGAGGTCGCAGGTGAATTGCGCCGCGCCCGTACCGAGGGGCGGATGGTGCTGTCCCTGCCGCTTGAGGCCATCGACGCTGCCCATATGATACGCGACCGCGTGGTTCTGGACGCAGAAGAGATGGCGGTGCTCAAGGACAGCCTGCGCGCCCGCGGCCAGCAAACGCCGATCGAGGTGCTTGATCTGGGGCAGGGGCGCTATGGGCTGATCTCGGGCTGGCGGCGCCTCACGGCAGTGCAGGCGCTTTTGCAGGAAACCGGCGAGGACCGTTTCAAGACGATCAATGCCCTGTTGCGCGCGCCACAGGATGTTGGTGCCTCTTATCTGGCGATGGTGGAGGAAAATGAAATTCGCGCGGACCTGAGCTTTTATGAACGGGCCCGCATCGCGGTGCAGGCGGCCCGCGCCGGCGTCTTTTCAGACACACATACGGCTGTACAGAGCCTGTTTTCCGCCGCGCGCGCACCGAAACGATCCAAGATCATGGCGTTCACGCATCTGGTGGAAAAGCTGGACGCAGATTTGCGGTTTCCCGCGGCTATCCCCGAAAAGGTTGGCCTCGCGCTGGTATCCGCACTGCAGGCAGACAAGCGCTTTGGCATCCACCTAACAAAAGCACTGCGCGCAGCCAATCCGCAGGACGCCACAGCCGAGCGTAAAGTGCTGGACGCAGCCCTGAAGGCGCGCACAGCAACACCGCCAGAACCAGGCGAGCAAATCCTGCCAGGCGTGACGCTGGAAGAGGGCAGGGGGCGGATTACCCTGAAGGGGGCCAATGTCACGCCTGCGTTGCTGGCTGACTTGCGGCTCTGGTTGACCCAAAGGGAACGCTGAGCAGTTTCGCATGCGAAACTGCTACGTCACGCCGCCCGTAAATACGCATCCGACTGTGAGTGTTCGGCAAAGAGGAACTGCATGTCCGTAACGAACCGCGCGTTCCGGATGTAGCTGGACATACGATCATAGGCAGTCGCGGCAATGGCTTCGCAGCGCGGTTCATCGTCGAGGCCCGTGTGAATGACCTCCTCAAGGGTTTCAAAATCCCACCGCTCCGGCAGGTAGGTCACGCCCGGTTCGTAGAGATTGGGCAGGGTCTCCAGATGGCTCATATCAGGCTTGATCATCACCGTGCCGCTGATCATCGCCTCGATGTCGCGCCAGCACAGCTCCCCAAAGCCGAAGGGGCTGAAGCAGAGACGCGCCGCCCTCATTTCCTGCATATAGGCCTTGAAAGAGATTGTATCCTGGGGGGAGTGGCTGATCCTGTCGATCTTCGAGACGAGGCGGCTCGCGTGGCGTCTCATGGCGGCATAGCTGCCATGTGCGTTCTGCCCTCCCAACCGCGCCGAGACATCAAGCTTGCGCCCGGCCCGATTTGGCGGCTCCTTGCGGGACAGGGCATCGATAAAGTGTGGCGATGTCAGGAAATTTGGCGACAGACGCAGTTTTGACAGGATCGTTTCGGGTACGTTCCAGTTCACCGGGTCGTGTTTCAGCCCATATAGCTTCCCGTAATAATCCACCAGATTGGTGTCGCCCTCAAACGTCTTGAAATACAGGCTTTTGTCCTTGAACAGGGACTTTTTGAGGTAATAGGTGATATAGGGATCAACCGTGCGCGCCAGCCGCAGGTCGTTATGGGCATATGAATCCAGGAAAGAAATCTGTGTTTCTGGTCGGGCGTTGGCAAGACGATCAAGCGCCTGGTCCAACACATCCAACGGCGTCGTGAACCAGGGCTGCACCAGCACGATGTCGGCGTCATGGGGATTGGCTTCGCGTCCTTCCAACAGGGCATCAATGGGGACAAAGCGAAACTCCACATCATACTGACGCGACAGTTCCGCGCCGTAAAATACAAAAGGATATATCTGTGACCAACTGATCCGGCTGGGGTTGTAGTAGACAAGAGCACGGCGGTTTTGCTTGCCCGAAAAACGGCGACCCAGAAACGCGCGGGCAGGGCGGCCGGTGCCACGGGACAAAACATGGCGCCCGGCGGTTATGTTCATCTGATGGTGCATCATGCGGTGTCTTGCTCCTGAAAGCCATTTAGAATTCACACCCACCACCACGGCTGAATTAGCCACGATCTGATTTAAATTGAGTCAAAGTTTGAGCCAGAAGTGAGCACCGTGCTGACAGTCAAACTGGGCCAGTCGATGGGGCACGCCATTCTCTGGGATGGATCAAAGATTGAGCTGGCCTTTTACTCGAAGGCCTGCGCGCAACGGCGCTGCTTTGTGGCCAAGTCACTTTGACAAAGCCCGCATGGGAACGCCTGCGCGACAGGAGCAGACCATGCCACTTTCGACCTGCCGTCCTTATCGGCAACACAGAGTCGGTCAAAAGCATGCCTTGTTTCCGGGGCTCGTTCTGAACTGCAACCTATAGACAGACCGAAGTCTTCGGCCGCTTGGTCGCCAATCCTTGCGAAACTACGGAACAGTAGCAGGATACATTCAAGAGTAGAACTTTTGTGCTTTTTGAGCGGCACCCTCACACGCGATAATAGCTGCGGTACCAGTCGACGAAATGTTGCAGCCCTGTGTGGACATCTGTGGTGGGGCGGGGGCCGGTGAGGGCCTCCAGCAGGGAGGTGTCCGCCCAGGTGGCGGGTACGTCGCCGGGTTGGGCGTCCAGGAATATCTTTTCGGCGGTGCGCCCGCAGGCGGCTTCAATCGCGGCGATGTAGTCCATCAGCTTGACGGGCGTGCCGTTGCCGATATTGACCACGCGAAAGGGGGCGACCGGAGAGAGGCTGTCGCCCGGCACCGGAGCCTTCGGGTCCGGGATGGCATCGGCAAGTGCTATGATCCCCGCCACCAGATCGTCGATATAGGTAAAGTCCCGCTGCTGGTTGCCGTGGTTGTAAACCTCGATGGGATCACCGTTCAGGATTGCCTTGGTGAATTTGAAATGCGCCATGTCGGGACGCCCCCAGGGACCGTAGACGGTAAAGAACCGGAACATGGTGATCGGCAGTGCGTAAAGATGCGCATAGGAGTGTGCCATCGCCTCGGTTGCCTTCTTGGTGGCGGCATAGAACGACATCTGTGTGTCGGCCTTATGTGTCTCTGTATAGGGCATTTCGGTATTGGCGCCGTAGACCGAGGAGGTCGAGGCCAGCAGCGTATGGGCGGGGGGATGCGCGCGCACCGCCTCCAGCAATTCCGCGGTGCCCACAAGGTTTGCCTGCACATAGGATGCGGGATTGTCGATCGAATAGCGCACGCCGGCTTGGGCTGCGAGATGGATGACAAGCCGGGGTTCATGCGCCGCAAAGAGTTGTTGCAACAGCCCCGGTGTCTCAAGGCGACCGATGACGGGGGTGAAGCCGGGCATCTCTTCCAGCATCGCATGTCGGCGGGCCTTGAGCGTGACGTCATAATAATCGCTCAGCGCATCCAACCCGATCACCCGCCAGCCCTGCCGCAACAGCGCATGGGCGGTGAAATAGCCGACAAACCCGGCAGAGCCTGTGATCAATGCGGTTTTGATATGCCGTTCCTTTGCGTTTTCTCACAATGGTGCGAAGCGGTCATGGGCTTTTGCCCCTTGCCGTATCTACCTAACCGTAGCCAAGCGCCTTGAGGTTGATATCCACCATCTGTGCTAATCGGGCGTTGCTTTGCGCAAAGGTATCGCCGATCCGGGCTTTCAGCGTCTCGCGCTTGTGTTGCTCTGATGCGCGATGTAGCCGGCGCGGTACGATCCTGTCCACACGCCGGGTCAATGCAGCCCGGGCCCGAAACGCCCAAGGGTCCGGACGGCCCAGAGGGTTGCTGCGGATCACCCCATTGGTCAGGCGGTACCCCTCCACCGTCAGGGCGCCCCATCCGGTATTGGATTTCTGCGCGGTATCAGGGTGCTGCACCGGCAGGTTGAGAAACCTGAAAATCCGTCCCGTAAATGCATCCGGATCAGCCTTGAGCAATTCAAGCGGCAGGGCGCAGAACATGCTCTGCGCCAAAAACATCCTGGTACATCTGCAACAAACGGTCGTATTCGAAAAACGACAGGCGGCATAATGCGGTCCAGCCCGGCGGCTCATTCCCCGTGCCGATGAATTGCGCGAAACTGTGCCGCCCGCCATTGCGGATATGTTCGCCATAGAGCGAATAGATGATTGATGCCTGTTCACGGAAAATCAGCAGAACCTTCGCCTGTGGGAAGGTCTGGTGGAGCCGGTCTGCGACGCCGGGCGCATAATACATCCCGTGATGCGGGCGGGAGGAGAGGGCTTCGTGACTGATCACTGCGACGGGTGCATCTGCGGGGCCATCGCGCAAGGCATCGTCGAATTTCGCGCGGGTGATGGCGGGATCGAAACACAGCGGGTCAAGTGCCACGAACTCAGTCACCGCCCTATGCGACATCGCCCCCCAGGGCGCTGTGAAACCATAATCGGGCCGGCAAAAGATTTCCTTTTGCAGCCATGTGCTGCCGCATTTGTGCAAGCCAACATGAACAAGGATTTGTGGTTCTGGTTTCATAGTCCTCAATCGCGCTGGATGTGCACAGACGTTCATACATACAATTGGGAAAGAAAATATAAAGCCAATACAGCTATTGGCCGTGAAAATTCCACCGTTGGTCCGCCACTGTCTTGTGCGGCACATGCGTATCATGCGGGCAGCTTCCATGACAGGATGGCGTAATATTGCCCATAGGTCCGGTGGAACGACGAGGTAGGCTGCACGCGGGCTTCATTCTCTGTGCGTCCTGTGACATGCAGTCCGCGATTGAGACCGGCACGGCGAACGAGGAACGTATATGAGAATTCTGATTACTGGCGGGGCGGGCTATGTGGGCAGTGCTTGTCTGCGCTATGTGGCGGAGCAGGGCCATGATGTCATGGTTTATGACAGTCTGGTCATGGGCCATCGCCGCGCTGTGGATGGCCACCCGTTGGTGCGGGGCGACATCGCTGATACCGCCCTGCTGACCCAGACGCTGAAGGATTTTGGTGCCGATGCGGTGATGCATTTCGCCGCCGCGACCTATGTGGGCGAAAGTGTCGAAAACCCCGAATACTACTACCGCAACAACGTCAGTGGCACGCTGAGCCTGCTGAACGCGATGCGCGCGGCGGGGGTGAACCGGCTGCTGTTTTCCTCGACCTGTGCGACCTACGGCATGGCCGAGGCGGATACCATGTCCGAGGCCACGCCGCTTGACCCGTTTTCACCTTACGCCCGCACCAAGCTGGCGGTGGAATGGATGATCCGCGATTTCGCCCATGCTTACGGCATGGGCTTCACCCTGCTGCGCTATTTCAACGCGAGCGGGGCGGATGCGGACGGGCGGCATGGCGAGGATCATACCCCTGAAAGCCACCTTATTCCGCTGGTCTTGCAGGTGCCTTTGGGGCAGCGCGACAAGATCATGGTTTTTGGCGATGACTATCCGACCCCTGACGGTACTTGTATCCGCGATTATGTGCACACCCGCGATCTGGCCTCGGCGCATCTGCTGGCGATTGAGGCCACCGAAGTGGGCACCGATGAGATCTTCAACATCGGCACCGGCAACGGGCAATCGGTCATGCAGATCATCGAGGCCTGTGAAACGTGTCACGGGCCAGAGCATCCCGCGCGAGATGGCCGCCCGCCGCCCCGGCGATCCGCCCAAGCTGGTAGCGGATGCCACCAAGCTGCGCACCAAACTGGGCTGGGTGCCGGAATACAGCGATATAGAAGCCAATATCGCCACCGCCTGGGCCTGGCACAGGGCGCATCCAAACGGGTATCGCGGCTGACGGCTGACCTTGACGGTTTGGAAAGAAAAACGCCCTATCGGTGATGTGATGATGAACTGGAGCACGGATAAAGCGCCTGTCGTGGTGACAGTGCCGGAGCGGGCGGGCCTGCTGGAGGATTTGCGCGCGCGGTTTGAAACGCAGGCGGGGTTTTCCGTGGCGACGCTGAACCTTGATCACGTGGTCAAGCTGGGGCGCGATCCGCTGTTTCAGGCGGCCTATGCGCGCCACACCCATGTGACCGCTGATGGGAATCCGATCGTGTGGCTCTGTCGGCTTGCCGGGCAGCGTGATGTGGCGCTGATCCCGGGGTCTGAACTGATCGAGCCTGTGGCGGCTCTGGCTGCGGAAACAGGCACTAAAGTGGCACTTTTCGGGGCAACTGATGCGTCCCTGAGCGAGGCTGCCGAGGCGCTGGAGGCAAAACATCCGGGTCTGCGCGTCGTGTTGCGGCTGGCCCCGCCCATGGGGTTTGACCCTGACGGGCCGGGCGCGGATGAGGCGATCAGGGCGATTGGTGAAAGTGGCGCAGGGCTGGTGTTTCTGGCGCTTGGCGCGCCGAAACAGGAACGCTTTGCTGCGCGCGCGCAGGAAACGCTGCCGCAGGCCGGGTTTCTCTCCATCGGCGCCGGGCTTGATTTTATCTCAGGCGCGCAAAAACGGGCACCGAAATGGCTGCGCGCAATTGCAGGGGAATGGATCTGGCGCATGCTGTCCAACCCCCGCCGCCTCGCCGCGCGCTACGGCGCTTGCATCCTCGCGATGCCGGGATTGACGCTGCGGGCGCTTAGGGCAAAGCAGTAATACGCCTGACCACCTTGGCCGCCCTGATCAATTTTGCATTATTGTTTCGTCTTGTGATGGGGGAGTTCCGCACTGCCAATCCCGTTGTGCGACTGCTGAAAAGACACCTTCATTTCATATGGAGGATACGAAAACAGCAAAGTGAAAGAGCTTACGCCAGTCCGGCTATGTGCAATAGCTTTAGCCTGCGTGCGGCCAGATAAGCCAGGAGAGGCCCGAGGATACCAATAGCGAGCCCAAGAATGAGGTGCACACTCAGATCATGAATCCCGGCATTCAGGAGTAATATGCGCAGGCCTGCACTAAACATCGTATGCATGACGTATATTGCCAAAGATATCATTCCAAGAAATGCAATCGCCTGCGCCCAGCCTGACTTCCCGTAATAAGTGGATAAAGTCATCAGTGGCAAAATCAAGCAGAGTGTGAGACCCAACCCACTGATGATACGGCTGATCGGCAGGTCGAAGGAAACACATAGCCAAAGACCTGCTACGAAGAATGTGCTGCCCAACATAGCAACAGCCAAGTTTGGCGTTGCACGTATGAGAGAGGAAGCCCCGATCAGCCCGCCTACCGCAAAGATCAGGCTATAATCCAGTGCCGGTGCGAACCAGGGGGTAAGTTGTTGTGGTAGGGTGATTATAAAATTCAGGGCGATGGCCAAAGCTAAGGCTGAGAGCCAGAAAGAGAGGTCGTGCAGGACAGGACGCAGGGCTAGCCGTAAGACCGCAAATACAACCGTGTTCACCAATAACGCCCATAGAAACCAGAAATGCGCAAAGGGTGGCAGAGGTGCTTGGGCAAGGTCACCCCATGCGCCAGGAGTATTTGCATCGTCCCCGGCCAACGCTCGAAGCGCCAGAAAAGCGTAAGTCCAGATCACGAGAGCATAAAAGAGCCGCCATGTTCGCAGGGTCAGGGATGGATGAACCGTGGCCGGTGGACGCATTCCGAAAGTGACACCGGAGAGAAGGAAAAACATTGGCATATGAAATGCATAGATGGCCTCATCCAGAAGTTTGAGAAACTCATCCGCGTCCGGCAGGCCTGCGCTGGATAGGCCCCTGCCTGCGTGCCCCAGGACCACGAGTATAATACCAATACCTTTCGCGATATCGATCCAATCCAACCTATGCTGCATTTACGTCGCTTGCCATCCATGTCGTGATTGCCACAGGCATGAGAATACTACAGACCCTCTTAAGAAGGCCTTTGCTAATATGAGCTCTCCTTTCTGCTTTCCAGACAAAAGACATTGAATTTTTACCGTTGATCATGCGGGCGAATGTTCAAGAAGCAGTCTCGAAAGTGGTCATGGTTTCACACAGGATTCTTCGAGCGTCATTATCATGATTGAGTTCATTGTCACGGTAACACCTTCGCAGGAAGGATTTATTTTCGCATGCTTCATTTTCAGATAGTGAGTGGGATGGGGGTGTACATTGCGCACCCCCAACCCGCTTCCGCAGCTTTATGAGTTTGACTTGAGACAAATTTCACCCTTGTTTGCATGTGGCCAAAGGGAGAGGCAGTGCCAAAGTGATGATAGCCTTTAGAGCGTCTGACGAAATACCCAAAACATCATGTGTCACGTAACGCGTTGAAATCCTGAATTTCAGACAGCGTTACGTGATCGAGGTTTTTCGCATGGCGTTTTAGTCGAAAGGTTTGAGGGTCAGAATACATTGATTTCCGGGTTCTTGACGTGATTCACGGCCGGAAAAACGAGCCGTACCATGTCTAATCTTTTCTGACTGAGCGATATCTAGTCGGCGTAAATTGCTTCCCGCTTGCTAAAATCCCGCAGCGGCTTGAATACTGCCTGCCCTGGCGTCACAATCAGCCCTCGGGGATGAACCGTTTGAGTGGATCTTGTATCTCCTGCAGCACCTCGCGCAGGCGTGCTTCGGCCACTGCGTCGTCTTCGCGTGGGTCCATCAGGGTGGTTAGGCGGATGAGTGCGCCATCGGTGCGGCCCGTTGTGATCCCATCCATCATCAGCCAGAATTTCGCGGCGAAATCCCACGCGATGCGGCGTTCTTTCTGCTGGAACCAGTAATAGACCATCATGCGCGTTTCACCCTTCTGGATGATGGCGCGGTTGATCTTGAAGGGCACATCGGTGCCCATGACTTCGGTGATATCGCTCCGCTCAAGCCAGGCGATTTCCCAGCCTGCGCCGGGCAGGCATATCTCGGGGCTGTGCACACCGCCTTTGCTCTGGTCATCGTACCACGCCATGAAGAGACCGACGCTATGCGGATCATCGTCTTTGAGCAGCGTGATCTGGTGGTAATCATCTGCCCCCAGGGTGCTTGCAACGCTCTGTGACAACATCTGGCGCGGGCCTTGTTGGCGCCATTCGCCCAAGGTGCGGGGGAAAAGCGCAAAGCTGTCGCGCTCGGGTGCGAGGCTGCCGCGATCCGGCACCGCCTGCAAGGCCAGCACACCGGCCAGCATCAGCGCAGAGACGGACACCAGCGCTTTGGAAGGCTGAATGTACTGAAGGCGCCCCAGCTGTGTGCCCAGACCGGAGGTATCCAGATCAAGCGCATCGACCAACGTCGGGCGGTCGGGATGCAGAAACAGCATCAGCCAGGCCAGCCCGAAGAGAATAAAGATACAGGCCAGAAAGATCACCCAGCCCTCAAAGAAATGGGTAAAGCCGTCCAGCCATTCGACCCCGTAATACTGCACGATGACACCTGCCACGGCGATGCGCACCGAATTCATGAAAATCGCGATCGGTACGGCGGCCAGCAGCAAAAAGACCTTGTGCCATGCAGGCCCTTTATAGAGCGTGGCGAAGATGTAGGAAAAACTCATGATCGGGAACATGTAGCGCAGCCCCGAGCAGGCCTCGGCCACATGCAACTTCATGATGCCCAGATCGATGATATTGCCGTCCAGAAACACCGGCACGTCAAACAGACGCAGCATCCATACGCCCAGTTCGGAGGAAACAAACTGCAGGTAAGTTGTTGTTTTATAATAGATCACACCGGGCAGCGGCAGCATATAGACCAGATGCACGACCCCGGGCCAGAAATGCTTGCCCGTGTCCCAACCCCAACTGATCAGCAGCACGCCGCCGACCCAGAGGATCAGCGCATAGGCCACGATATCCCCGATACCGGCCATGATCCCCAGGGCGGCCATCACCAGCGACAGCGTCACCAGCGCCACACCGGGCCAGCGGTTGCGATAGACATCCGGGTTGATCGGGTAGTCTTTCAACTGTTTGAGAAACAGAAATGCCGACAGCACCGGGATCAGGGGCCCGTGGCTGTATTCGGGCAGTTGCCAGGCCTCCAGCAGGGCGTCGATCCCGTCGGCGAAAAAGATACCGGCGCCGATCACGGCCACGATCAGCCAGAACACTCCCCAATTCAGGAACGCCGCAAAACCACCCCGCACCGAGGTCTGAAAATCAGAAGCCGACATAAAAATACTCCCACACACCCAACTACTGGCACTTAATGGCACCGCAATGGCAGGTTTTTGCGCTCATTTCCATAGTATCATACCCCGCCTGACGAAAATATGATGTTGATGGGAACTCTTTAACGAATGACCCTCTAAAACCGGGTTAATTGTTTTGGAGGTCCCGGACGGCCACCCGGCTAACGTCTTGAACCGGGCTTTGAAACCTGAAAAGCAGTTGATAGTATTGAGCAAGGAGCGCCCCCATGAACACGATCACCCCTGTCCTGTTATGCGGCGGCTCCGGTACGCGGCTCTGGCCTCTGTCGCGCAAATCCTACCCCAAGCAATTCGCAAACCTGTTGGGGGATGAGACCCTGTTTCAGGCCTCTGCCCGCCGGCTTTCGGGGGCGGCCTATGCGCCCCCTGTGGTGGTTACGGCCTCTGATTTCCGCTTTATCGTGACTGAGCAATTGCACGGGGTCGGCATCGACCCCGGCGCGATCCTGATCGAACCTGCAGGGCGCAACACCGCCCCCGCCGTTCTGGCCGCCGCCTGTCATATCGCCGCAAGCGATCCCGACGGGCTGATGCTGGTGGCCCCGTCTGATCACGTGATCCCCGATGCGCAGGCGTTTGGGGCGGCCGTCACCGCCGGGGTCGCCGCCGCGCAGGCCGGGCAGCTGGTGACCTTTGGCATCACGCCGACGCAGGCCGAAACGGGCTATGGCTATCTGGAACTGGTGGATCCCCCTCAGGGCACGACCCCCGCGCCGCTGAAACGCTTTGTCGAAAAACCCGACCAGACCCGGGCCGAGGCGATGCTGAAAGATGCGCATTTCATGTGGAACGCCGGCATCTTCCTGTTCCGCGCCAGTGACATCATCGCGGCCTTCAAAACCCATGCAACCGCCTTGTTGGAGCCTGTTTCCAGTGCCTATGCGCAGGCCAAGGCAGATCTGGGGTTCCTGCGGCTGGACCCTGAGCACTGGGCCCGCGCCGAAGATATCTCCATCGACTATGCGGTCATGGAAAAGGCCGATAACCTCAGCGTCGTGCCGTTTTCCGCAGGCTGGTCTGATCTGGGCGGCTGGGACGCGGTCTGGGCCGAAACCGGACCGGATGCGAATGGCGTTGCGACCTCAGAGAATGCCACCGCCATCGCGTGCCACGACACGCTGCTGCGCTCGGAAAGCGCTGCGCTCGAGGTCGTGGGCATCGGGCTGGAAAACACCATCGTCGTGGCCATGCCCGACGCGGTGCTGGTGGCGGATAAATCCCGCGCGCAGGACGTGAAACTGGCCGTGGCCGCGCTGAAAGAGAAATCCGCGCTGCAGGCTGAATCCTTCCCCAAGGATCACCGCCCCTGGGGCTGGTTCGAAAGCCTCGTGATCGGCCAGCGCTTTCAGGTCAAGCGCATCCATGTGCATCCCGGCGCTGCCCTGTCGCTGCAAAGCCATCACCACCGGTCTGAACATTGGATCGTGGTGGAGGGCACGGCACGCGTCACCGTGGATGAGACTGTGAAACTCGTCAGCGAGAACCAATCCGTCTACATCCCGCTGGGGGCCACGCACCGTATGGAAAACCCCGGCAAGGTGCCCATGGTGCTGATCGAAGTGCAGACGGGCAGCTATCTGGGCGAAGACGACATCATCCGCTACGAGGATGTCTACGCGCGCGATTAACAGGCCGGGCTGGGGGCAAAAAACGAATCACCTTCACACTTCCCGGCAGGAAAAAGAGATTTGTTAACGTTTTTCCCTTTTGGCGTGTATTTGCCGATGAGCCTGCCCGGTACGCGCCCTGTTTTATGCCATACCGGCCCTGTTTATTAACGCTAAACGTCTTTGATACTTTGCAATTGCCGCAAGATTTTTATATTAATGGAGAGAATGTGGTCTCTTTGCACAACGGTGTGCAGGACATTTAGCGAGTTTTTGCCCGCGGCGTTGATTGGCCCGGCAGTGTGCAGGAGTACAAAATGAAATTCTCAACGACTCTCATGGCCGCGGTCTTTGCGCTTGGGTCTGCTGTGACGGCAGCCAATGCAGCGACAGTGGTGTCGGGCAACGTGTGTGAGGGCGGTGTGCCACCTGTGGCCGGTGTCTGCCCTGCGGATCACAATCTGGGTGATTTCGGAACGAACTTCAGCAAGGTC
The DNA here is from genome assembly GCF_000014045.1 of Roseobacter denitrificans OCh 114. NCBI lineage: Bacteria > Pseudomonadati > Pseudomonadota > Alphaproteobacteria > Rhodobacterales > Roseobacteraceae > Roseobacter > Roseobacter denitrificans. The sequence continues at coordinate 42,286 of NC_008387.1, read as the reverse complement.
GTGCTTGATCTTGACGGGGACACCACCATCTGGGGCGGCGTTGCGCACCGCGACAATAGCAGTTCGCGCGCACTGCGCTTTGTGGACAACTGGACGATGAACCTCGGCTCCAAAGTCTTCAAGGCCACGTTCAACTGGCAGGTCAAATACACACGGACAAACCCGAATTTCGACGGTCAGATCGTTGTGGGCGATACGCTATCGGGCAACACCATTGTCGGTGGCAACAGTTACGGATTCACGACGGGACCCAAGGACAGCCCGGTCAGAACCTCCGGATCCATTGATCTTGGCAATCTGACAGGCGACGGCCTGCTGTTTTCTGTGGACCCGATCTTTGGCCAGTTCACGACAACAGCCGACAGAAGAACGCATGAAGTTGGCACATGGGATCTGCGCCTGACAGAAATCGCTCCCGTGCCGCTGCCTGCTTCCGCGCTTCTGCTGGTGGCCGGTCTCGGTGGTCTGGGCGCGATGCGCCGCTTTAGCCGCAAGTCCTGAGGCACAGCTTTACGTGGTTTTGAAAGGGCGCCTTTGGGTGCCCTTTTCGTTTTCTGCAAGGACGGTGGCGCGAGGCGCGTGGAGGTGACAGGCCATGTTTCGTCCCCGGTCTTTAGCTGAATATAACCGGCATCTTCAGCCGCCCGTGCGGGTTGCCATACCAAGGGTCAAATCGCCCGGTAAAACGAATCACGCATAGCCCGCTATCCCTGTAAAAGCGATATTTTCCTACCCCCTCCCGCAGAGCGGGAATTTGCCGATGTCTTTTTGGGAGTGGGTCCGAATTTCTTGTTATTTCGCCTGCTTTACCCGCTATAGCGCTTTGTAAGCCCCTTAAATTTAATGTAATATATTAACTGTTTATTAGTGGCTGGGTCGATTGTGGCCGGGTCGTTATGTCAGTTTAGCCAGTCGCTGTCACAAGCGCGGCAACATGAAGGAGTGGGACATGAAACTTACGAAAACCCTTTTGGCTGCGACTTTCGCGCTTGGGGCTACATTAACCGGTGCGAACGCGACAACCTTTTCGAACGTATCCGGAAACGTCTGTGAGGGTGGTGCACCCATCGCCGGCGGTACACCCTGTAACCCCAGCAATGGTGACTTGAAGATCGGTGATTTCAACACGGCGATCGGCAACCCGCTGCTTGAGCTTGTCGGCGATACCCACATCTGGGGCGGCGTAAAGCACCAAGGTGCATCCACCACGAGATATTTCGACAACTGGACGGTAGATTTCGGAAGCGACACCTATAGCGCGACCTTCAACTATCAGCTCACATCAGATCCATTCGATGGTCGCATCGTGGTCGGCGGTACGATGAATGGCAATGCTACTGTCGTTATTGGCAGCGGAACGTCCTACGAATTTGACGGAAGCGCCCCTGATGCCGGGACAATCGACCTTGGCAACCTGACCGGCTCCGTCACCTTCATCATCGACCCGATCTTTGGGCCAACCAATACGGGCAACGAGTTGATGACATGGGATCTGGAACTTGCGCAAGTACCCCTGCCTGCCTCCGCGCTTCTGCTGATGGCCGGTCTCGGTGGTCTGGGCGCGATGCGCCGCTTTGGCCGCAAGTCCTGAAGCACTGACATTTAGCTGAATTCTGAAAGGGCACCTTGACGGGTGCCCTTTTTGCGTAAGGCCTGCGTTCCGCCTCGCACCGCTCGCGCGTTATGCGAACACCATGCGTAACATCGGTGAGGGGCATCCCGCGCAGGTGCGGTCAGATTATTGCAGGGCCTTGGCCAGGATATCCGTGGCTTCCTGCGAAAAAGGGTAGGCCGCAGGCCCCGCTGCTGTCAGGTCCTGCAACAGGGCGATGCCGCGCGGGGTTTCGCCATATTTCAGTTCTGCCTGCGCAAGGTGAAAGCTGATGATCGGAATGTCGCCTTGGGATATCTCATGTGCGGCGCGCAGCCTTTCGATGGCCCCCGCGCCATCCCCACGCAAGAAGGCGATCCATCCCAGCGTATCCAGCACGCTGGCGTTTTCGGGTTGCAGGGTATTTGCACGTTCCGCCAGCTCCTGCGCACGATCAAGCTCGATCCCCCGTCGCGCCAGATGCCAGGCCAGTTGGTTGTACCCGATGTAGCTGCCGGGCTGTACGGCGACAAATCGTTCGTAGGCTGCACGGGCGGTGTCGTCATCGCCAAAGCTCTCTTCGATCAAGCCGATGCGCATCAGCGCGCCGGGGTCTTCACGCACCGCCACTGCGGCTTTCAGCATCGCCAGTGCCTCTTGCGGCGCACCTGCCCGGATACGCAGTTCAGCCGCTGCGATATTGGCGGCGAAAAACGACGGTGCTGCGGTTCTGGCCTTGGCCAATGCCGCTTCGGCCTGGGCGTTCTGCCCGAGCTTCAGATGCGCGACCGCCACGAAATAGGCGGCAAGCGGGTTTTCGGGATCGTCGTTTGATGCGGCCACCAGCCGCTCAAGTGCTGCGCCATGAAACCCCCACAGTCTGAAAACCACGCCAAGCGCGAGATCGGGGCTGCCCTGTGGCACGGCATCAAGACCGGCGGCGGTAAAGCCCTGTTCAAACCCCTCGGCGGCGTTCAATGCCGCGCGCCGGTCATCATTGGCGGCCGGGTTGAGGGCCGTGAAAAACGATGCTGTAGGCGAGGATGGCGCAGCGTCAGGCACCACGCCCGCCGCGGCCTGCAACGCGGCCAGCGCCAGTGCGGCATCCGTTCGGTTTGCCTGTGCGTTCAGACGCGCGATGGCGGTATCCAGATCCCCTTCCATCGCATCGGCAAAGGCGGCCAGCACCGTGGTGCTCCCCTCGGCCGGATGCGCGTCCAGAAATGTCCGTGCGGCGCTGGGGTCGCCGTTAAAAAGGGCGATGCGCGCCCGTGCCAGATCGAATGTTGGCGTTTGCGGTTGATCCTCCAGCAGCTGTCGTGCGGTGGTGGCATCAGCCCGCTCCAGCGCAATTTCCACCAGACCGGAGACGGCACGCTGCTCGTCCGGCTCCGCCTCATGGCAGATGCGCAGCGCGGCTTCGGCAGCATCCGACCGCCCGAGCGACAGATGCACCCCGGCCTCCATCAGGCGGGTGTCGCAGAAGGCGGGATGGCGACGGTGGCTTTCGGCCAGAATGATCTGGGCCGCGCGCAGATTGTCGCGTGCGATCATCGTGGCGGCAAGGTTGGCGTAATAGACGCGGCCATCCCGGTGCCGATTTGACCGCTTGGGCAAAGTGTTCCTGCGCTGCTTCAAGGTCCCCCGCTGCAAAGGCGATGGAACCGGCGGTGTTGTGGACATAGGCGTTGTCAGGATCAAGCGCGCGGGCCTCGTCCAGACTGGCCGCAGCCCTTGCAAGATCGCCTGCGTTGCGTGCAATCAGCCCCTCGGCCACATGGCGCCAGACATTCGGGGGTTCCTGCCCGATCTGTGCCATCTGCGCGCGCGCGTCATCATCGCGCCGGGTTGCCGCCCAGACCACGGCCTGAAGCAAACGCAACTGTCTATCATCGGGCAGGCGTTGCAATGCCTGTGGCAGGACGCTGGCAAGGGTACCGATGGCAGCCTCGTCGCGCAGCATGTTGGACAGCGTGTTCTGAATATCCGCAACAGTCCCCAGATTTCCCGCGCCCGTGCCAATCCCGTCCAGCACCTGCCCCTCGAGCAGATCCGTGCCGAAGGTTGTGGCGTTCAGCGCAAAGGGTGTTGACAGGATAAGAGAGGCTGCGAGCGCCAGCGGGCGCAGGGCGATCCGCATCGCCACGGGTCGTTTTGAAAGCATAATCATCACAATTCCTTAAGGTATCCGACCGGAAACCAAAACGAAAATCAGGAAACAACAATAACAAAACCCGAAGCGACCGATTTCAGGGCCGCTTCGGGATATCTCGATCAGGCGTCGGTTCAGCTATGCTTGCGACGCGCCATGGCTCCCAGACCGGCGATTGCGGCCAGCAGCATCCATGCGGCAGCAGGCAGGGGCACCGGTGTGGTGACTTCGGTACCGATCAGTGTGAGATCCGCGGTGGCCTGTGAACCATCCGTTGCAAAAGCAGTGGCGGAAAAGACGTTATCGCCCAGTTCCAGTGCATAATCCGCAAGGCTGAAGTTGCCCAGACCGTCTGTCGGTACGGTGATGGTCGTTCCATCGGGCAGGGTCACCTCGACCCGGTCGAGCCCGACGAGGTTACCGGCGGTGCCGTCAAAGACGCTGGCGATATTGGCCAGATCGGCTGAGTTGGTGAAGTTGGAGAACACACCATTTCCGTTGTCTGCGATATCTTCCATCTTTGCCACATCAGCACCGGGAATGGCCACGGAGTGGATGTTGTTCACGCCCGCAGCAACCGCTGCGAGCGCCGCTGCATTCTGATCACCCGCCGTTGGATCACCATCGGAGATGACGACCATCTGCTTGGAGCGGCCTGTCGTTGCGTTTGCACCGGTCAACTCGCCCGCGGCGGCAGCAATCCCGGAGGCAATATTCGTGCCGCCGGATGCATTGACACCGTTGATTGCGGCGATGATCGCCGGGATATTCGACGCGGGCGTCAGTGAAGTCAGGCCGGTAACGACATTTGCATTGGAGTCAAATTCAACGATCGACACGGATGTCGTGGCTGCGGGCAAGGAGTTGACAAGGGCGATGGCCGCATCGCGCTGCCACTGCTGGCGGGACTTGCCATTATTGATATCGGCCATGCTGCCGGAGCTGTCCAGCACCAGAACGAGGTCGAGACCGTCACCGGAACTGCCGACGCCACTTGCGACACCTGTGGGGGCGACATTGGTGCCGACCGGTGCAGAACTGCCGTCAGTAGGCGAAAGCCAGGAGACGGAAGCCGCCGCATGAACCTGCCCGGCCATGAAGAGCGTCACGAGTGCGGCAGCCATGAGCGACAGGACTCCGCTCAAGCGCCCTGAAAATTGTTTTAAGACAGAAGGTAACATCATACTTTTCCCTTTAATTCCGGAATTTACTACACGAGTCATCGGTATATTTAACGATTTATTAAGTAATGAGGGCGGTTGGTAAAGGAAATTCTGTCTGAAATCAGTGCTTTACACTTTTTAGGTGTGTTGTAACGATGACGTTCCCTCTTCGCGTTAAGGTTTTGGGCAGCGACCCTTTCGGGCAATGACATTCATACCCCACCGGACACCAGTGCAATCCGCCAACGGGAGAGAGGTGATCCCCCTTGCACGGCCCCGTCACGCCCATGCAAGGATCACGCGGCAAAAGCCTCCCGTTCAACACCCGTCTGGGGCGCGGATGAGCGAGATTGTGCAGCCAGACCTTTCACATTCACCCTCCCACACGAAAACACTTGAATTGCGCGGGCTGGAGTCCTTAAAGACGCCCAGAACCCGCAATTATGCATGTGCAGCAAAAAAACCGAGTACCGTAGGAATATTTTATGAACGCTTTGAACCTTGCCCCGATCCCCGAACTTTATGTGTCCTACGAGTCTGCGCAAAAGCTCAAGACCGAGGCGGGCAACCTGACCAGCTGGGATCTCACGCCGCGCCAGATCTGCGATCTGGAATTGCTGATGAACGGGGGGTTCAATCCGCTCAAAGGGTTCTTGTCCGAGGCCGATTACGACAGTGTGGTCGAGAACATGCGCACCACGGATGGCGCGCTTTGGCCGATGCCGATCACGCTGGACGTGAACGAAGCCTTTGCCGAAGGGCTGGAGATCGGGCAGGACATCGCCCTGCGCGATCAGGAAGGCGTGATCCTCGCCACCATGACCGTCACCGACCGCTGGGAGCCGAACAAGGCGCGCGAGGCGGAAAAGGTCTTTGGCGCGGACGACTCTGCGCATCCGGCGGTGAACTACCTGCACAACCACGCAGGCAAGATCTATCTGGGCGGCCCTGTGACCGGCATCCAGCAGCCGGTGCATTATGATTTCCGGGCGCGTCGTGACACGCCAAATGAACTGCGCGCCTATTTCCGCAAGCTGGGCTGGCGCAAGGTCGTGGCGTTTCAGACCCGCAACCCGCTGCACCGCGCGCATCAGGAACTGACGTTCCGTGCTGCGCGCGAAGCACAGGCCAACCTGCTGATCCACCCCGTCGTGGGCATGACCAAGCCGGGGGACGTCGATCACTTCACCCGCGTGCGCTGCTATGAGGCGGTGCTGGACAAATACCCCGCCGCCACCACGTCGATGAGCCTGCTGAACCTTGCCATGCGCATGGCTGGCCCGCGTGAGGCGGTCTGGCACGGTCTGATCCGCAAGAACCACGGCTGCACCCATTTCATCGTCGGGCGCGATCACGCGGGCCCCGGCAAGAACTCCGCCGGTGAGGATTTCTATGGCCCCTATGACGCGCAGGAGATGTTCCGCGCGCATCAGGAGGAAATGGGCATCGAGATGGTCGATTTCAAACATATGGTCTGGGTGCAGGAACGCGCGCAATACGAACCGATGGACGAGATCAAGGACAAGGATGACGTGACCATCCTGAACATTTCGGGCACCGAGCTGCGCCGCCGCCTGCAGGAAGGTCTTGAGATCCCCGAATGGTTCTCCTTCCCCGAGGTGGTGACCGAGCTGCGCCGCACACGCCCCCCGCGCAACCAGCAGGGCTTTACCGTGTTCTTCACCGGGTTTTCCGGGTCGGGTAAATCCACCATCGCCAATGCGCTGATGGTCAAGCTGATGGAGATGGGCGGGCGTCCTGTGACGCTGCTGGATGGCGATATCGTACGCAAGAACCTGTCATCGGAACTGGGGTTCTCCAAAGAGCACCGCGATCTGAACATCCGGCGCATCGGCTATGTGGCCAGCGAGATCACCAAGAACGGCGGTATCGCGATCTGTGCGCCCATCGCGCCCTATGCCTCCACCCGCCGTGCGGTGCGCGAGGATGTGGAAGCCTTCGGTGCCTTTATCGAAGTGCACGTGGCCACGTCGATCGAGGAATGCGAACGGCGCGACCGCAAGGGGCTGTACAAGCTGGCGCGCGAAGGCAAGATCAAGGAATTCACCGGCATCTCCGATCCCTACGACGTGCCCGAAAACCCCGAACTCAGCGTCGAGACCGAGAATGTGGACGTGGACAACTGCGCCCATCAGGTGCTGCTCAAACTGGAGAGCATGGGGTTGATCTCCGGCTGATCTGATCCCTGAAACGGGCCATCATTCTGCAGTTTTCAAATCAGTAGCGCGCCCCGCATCTTTTTCCTAAGGTGCGGGCGTGATGCGTTTTTTGTTCCTTGTCCTTTGCCTGCTGATCAGCGCGACCGTTCTGGCGGCAGAAACCTCCGTGGAAAAGCACCTCGCGCTCGATGGCAGTATCGCCCCCAATGGCCGCGCGGTGGAGCTCAGCTGGTTTGACGCAGACCCGCCGCGCGTGGGCAGTGTCATCGTCAACCGCCGCACTCTGGGCCAGACCGGGGCGGGCAGTTGGCAGGCATTGGGGCCCGCAATGGGGCCGGTGATGCGATTTGTCGATGAGACGATCCAGCCCGGCGTTGCCTATGAATATCAGGTGATGCGCACGGCGCGCGATATCGTCGATGTGGGCTATTGGGCGACTGGCGTCGAAATTCCCGCCACCGAGGCGCGCGGCACGGCCTATCTGGTCGTGGATGAAACCCTCGCCACCGATCTGGAGGCCCATCTGCAACGGTTCAGCCGTGACCTTCTGGGGGATGGCTGGCAGGTGCAGCGCGTGCACGCCCCGCGCGGTGATCTGGATGATCTGCCCCGGAATCTGGCCGCGGCGCTGGCGGTGAAAAACTGGCTGGATGAACGTTTCCGTGCCGACCCCTTTGGCCAGCATGCCGTCATTCTGGTGGGTCATGTCCCCATCGTGCTGAGCGGGCAGGTGGGCCCGGATGGGCACGCGGCAAAACCCCACGCCACGGATCTCTTTTATGCGGAAATGGACGGGCAGTGGCGTGCCTCTCCTGACGGGCTGTTGCTGGAAAACACCCTGCCCAGCGACGCCATCGAGATGCAGATCGGACGCATTGATTTCGAACCGCTCAGCAGGGGGGACAAGGCGCGCGAAGTGGCTCTGTTACGGGCGTATTTTGACAAGAACCACCATTGGCGCCACGGCCTGCTGGGGGATCTGCGTGGCGCTTACGGCCAGAGCAAGCATCTGATCGGAGAGCAATATGGCCTGCGCAACATCGTGGGCCCGCAGGCGCTGGAAGCCGGCGGGCATCACGACGTGGGTGAGCGTGAACCCTGGCTCTGGGGCGTGGATTTCGGCCATCACAAGGGCGCGGCCTATGCGAGCGATTATGCCAACAAGGCGGTTTTTGCGATCAACTTCGGCAGCAACAAGCAAAAGATCGAACGCGGCAATAATGCCCTGACGGCGCTGCTTGCGCAGCCTTGGTATACGCTCGCCGTGGGCTGGGGCGGGCGGCCCACCTGGTGGCTGCACCACATGGCCCTCGGGGACACCATCGGGGAGGTGCACCGGCGTACTGTCAACAACGGCCGCGCGGCCAATCCCTACCGTGAAAGCATGGAGTATTATCCCACCGGCACCTACCTCTGGCGCAACCCGATCTGGGTGAACCTGCTGGGCGATCCGACCCTGCGGGCCTTCCCGCTGGCTCCGCCTGTGCGCGTGACGGCGCGGAAGACAGGGCAGGGGGTGGAGGTGTCATGGGAGGCGTCACCGGATGTGAACGTGATTGGCTATCGGATCTGGCGCATGACAGCAGAGGGGATCGCCGAGCCGCTGGATGGCGGTGAGGTGCAAACCGCCCTGACCTTTGTGGATACCTCCCCGGTGCCGGGCGCGCGCTATATGGTGCGGGCCACTGGGCTCAAGGACGTTTATGCAGGGTCTTTTTATAGCCTGTCGCAGGGGGCATTTAGCGGACCGGTGGCGGCGTCTGTAAAAGATATCGCATTGGCAACCCGCGCAGGCATACCCGTTGCCTTGCCTCAGGTGTTTAATGCGCCACAAGACGGCCTGATCCACGCGATCATCAAAGGCCCCGCGCGCGGCAAACTCGACCGGACCGAGACAGGCTGGCACTACACCCCGCCCGAGGGGTTCACGGGGACGGTGGAGGTGCGGTTTTCAGCCTCGGGAGTCTGGCAAACGCAAGCAGGTCAGTTGAGGGTCACCGTCACACAATGAAACCGTATACCTGCGGGACTGTGGCGCTCTGTTCCAGGCCATCAAAGAATGAGACATACCCCTCATACGGTCGATCAGGTGCGGCTTGGAGTTTCCGGGCTGAAAGGCCGTGGATCGATTAGGAGGGCGGTGATCCAGCCTACGATGAAACCGCCCAGGTGGGTTTGCCAGGCGAGTTGGCCGCTCATGGCCCACCACAGGATCAGGTTGAAGGCGATCAGCAGGGCGACGGCCTGGGCGACGGGCAGCAGCCCCTGTTCAAAGGTGAAACGGTCCACATACATCCAGGCCAGCAAGCCACCGGCAAGGCCAAAGAGCGCCCCCGAGGCGCCGACCATCGGTTGCAGGCCCGGGGCCAGCAGCGCATAGCCCACAGCCCCGCCGAAGATCGACGCGACATAGAGAATGCAGAACCCGCGCAGCCCGACCCGCAGGATGACCGCCGCGCCCAGTGACCACAGCGTGATCATGTTGATGACCAGATGGATCACCCCCCCGTGCAGGAACCCGTAGGTGACGAACATCGCATAGGGCTGCACCGCGTAATTGGGGTTCCAGTCCTTGAGCAGGCCGGGCCAGAAGCCGCCGTATTCATAGGCCATCCCGCGCAGCCGCTCCGGCTGAAGCAAACCAATGTCGCTGAGTTGCAGGATCACTTCCAGCGCGCAGCAGATCGCGATCAGGGCGAGCAAAAGGCCCCGGCCAGGCGTGTTCCTTTGCGCGGTGAAAGCTGCTGTCGGTGAAAAGGCGTTGTCTTTGGCCATGACTGACAATGAACGGCCTTGCCGTGGCTTGGCAAGGGCGGATCAGGGATTCCAGCTAAAGTTTCGTTGCAGCCCGATAAAGACCGTATTGGAACTGCGGTCGTCCTCGCTTTCCGAGGTGGACAGGATATGGGACACACCGCTCACAAGACCCCAGTCGCGGGTGAGGGCATATTGATAGGACAGGCTGAGGTTAATCCGGCGCGCATCATCCGCGAGCGGCCCCAGCTCGTTACGGTCGAAAAGGGAGACATCCGCACCAAAGCTCGACAGGTTGTTGATCTGATGTTGGTAGCCCGCATTCAGGGTGGTGTTGATCTGCTCTTCGTTGTCGCTGTCCGTGTTGAAACGCTGTGACAGACCAAAGGTGATCTGGGAGGTCGGCAGGGCATAGGAATAGTCGATATCCACCAGCGGTTCGAAACTGCTGTTCTCGCTGCGGGTGCCGCCAAGGGAGTAAGACAGGGCCGCGCGGCGGGACAGGTTCATCTCGCGGTTGACGGCAAAGAACGCGCGGCGCCCGTCACTGTTGGAACTGACGTCCGAGCTGAGCGTGGCGCCCAGGGTTCCGTTCGTCAGTGTGCGCGTCAGTTCCGCGCTGAAACTGGTCCCTTCATTGGTGCCGGTCTCATCACCGCTGCGTTCAATAGTGTCATAGCTTGCGGAAAAATCGCCGGTGAGGAGGGGGGTAAACTCCAGCAGAACACCTGCGCCAAACCCGGTGGTTTCGCGGCTTGTCCCGTTGCCTTGCGCATCAAAGTCGATGTATTTCGTGGTCAGCCGGGCAATGATGCGCGGATCGATCCGGAAATTGATCTGTGCGGATGTATCCAGCGTGCTGCGGTCGGTCAGGTCGGGGTCTTCCGTGCCGCTATAGCGCAATTCGCTGTAATCCAGCGAGAAGCTCGCGCCGATGGGCGCTTCCACCCCCACGGCACCGGTCAGGCCGAAACCGTAGTTCTGCCGTGTGCCGCTGTCCTGATTGAGGACCCTGCCATCTGAGTCGAAATCATCGTCCAGGAACGTGGAACTGGTGTCGGACTCGCGGTATCGCAGCGTGGTGCCGATATTGGCGTTGCGCGTGGCCCGGTCATAGCCCAGTTGCACAAAACTATTCGTGGCATCCACGGTGGCGCGGTCATTGCGCCCTTCTTCGATATCCGTGCCGAGGCTGAGGGTGAAATTCTCAAGCGGTGTCGCACTTTCCAGATCAAAGGCCAGGATCGTGCGGCCAAAGAAATCAGGATCATCCTCTATTTCAAGGTCGGGGTTGTCGCTGTATTCAAGCCGCTGGGTGACATCGAAGCTGGCGGTGATGCCGGGGGGCGGGGTGTCTTGCGCATGGGCCGCGATACCGATGCCGCATAATGCCAAAAGCGCGCTCGCCTTGTGACGTGCGCGGGTTTTGCGTTTGAAACTGTGCCTGTCTTGCCTGTGCGAATGGGGGTTATTCGAACAGACGCCGTTCCGGTACCAGAATGACATCTCCGTCCTTCAGCTCGATCACATTGCTCGCGGTCCCGTTTGCCAGGGCCTTATAATTTAGTGTTACGACGTTTTGTACGCCGGTCTGCCGGTTCGTGCGGCGCAGTTGGATGCGTTTGATGGCGGCAAAGCGCGTCACGCCCCCGCCCACGGCAATCGCCTGCAACAAAGTGGTGCCGGGTTTGACCTCAAGCAGGCCGGGGGTGTTGACCTCTCCCAGAAAATAGACGTCGATGGTGTCGCCATCCGCCGCTTCCTGTACATTCGAAGCAGCCGGAATGACCGAGACGAAAACCGTGGGCGGGTTGGCGAAATTCGACTGGATGGCGGTGGTCACATCGCCCTGAATCTGTGTTGCGGTGCGGCCGCTGGCGCGCAGGGTGCCCGCAAAGGGGAAGTTGAAACGCCCATCGGGCAAAACCACGACCGAGCGGTTGAGGCTGCTGTCTTCCAGCACTTCGATGTTCAGGCCATCCCCGGGCTGCACCCGATATTCCGATTGCGCCTGTGCCATGGTCGCGACCAGCACCAGCACCAGCCCCATGAGAATGTTTTTGACATTTTGCATCGTCGTTTCTGCTCCATTGCAGCTTTGCGCCATCATCTATCGCCAGACCTTGCATGAAAAGAACTGATTAAGCTGAGGTAAAAATTAGTCAAAAATGTAGTTATGACGTCACAGGCCCGCAGGCGCGCCTGATCGCCCGCCCCATGAAGGAGCAGGCGCAAAGCGCTGGCCCATCTGGATCAACGGGTCAGTTTTCCGTGGCAGCGACGCTGTTGCGCGCCTCGATCACCTGCGCGCGCTGATCATCGGGGCCGGCAATCTGCACGACCTTGCGGAACTGCGCCATGGCATCTTCGGGACGTTCCAGCGCCTCATAGGCCTTGCCGAGGTGATATTGCACCAGCGGATCATTGGGCAGACCCTGCGCGGCGTCCTCAAGATAGGGCAGCGCCTCGCTCACTTCGCCGCGCCGGAACAGAATCCAGCCAAAGGTATCCTGCATCGCCGGAACATCCGCATCGCGGAACCGGCGGGCCACGACCCAGGCCCGCTCAAGACTGGCCTCATCCGTACGATATGTAGACAGCAGGCTGGCCAGGTTATTGGCCACGACAACCGAGCTTGAGTTTCGTTCATAGAGCGATTCATAGATTTCGATCGCACCATCAATATCGCCATCCTGCTCTTTGTAAGAGGCGCTGGCCCAGAGCAGGTTGGGGTTGTCAGGCACAATGCTCAATGCTTCGTCGACGACAGCATTGGCGGCATTCGTGCCTTCCAGTCGCTGGGTGACACGGGCCAGTTCCAGCCAGACATTGGCGGCTTGCGGTTCGGCCTCAAGAATGTCGCGATAGGTTGTCGCGGCATCTTCGAGGTTCCCGTTGGCGGCCTCAACGGATGCGGTGATGGCACGCAGCGACAGGTTGTCGGGATTGTCGGCCAGTATGTCACGCGCCAGTGTGAGCGCGCCGGCGGTATCGCCCGTGGCCAGTTTGACCCGGACCAGTTCCACCTGATTGCCCAATGTCGCATCGGCAGACAGGGCAATGCTTTCCAGATAGCTCATGGCCTCTTCAACGCCGTTGCGCGCGCTGATCCACTGTGCCTCAAGCTGTGTGGAGGCCTGTTCCGCCGCGGGTGTCTCAATGGATTTCAGGGTGTTGATGACCTGTTCGGTGCGGCCCATGTCATCCATGCGCAGATAGAGATTACCCAGTGCGGCCAGCAAGTCGACGTTCCGGGGGGCCAGCCGCAGGGCAGGGAGCAGCGTATCTTCTGCGGGCAGATAGCGTTCCTGCCCGATCAGCAATTGCGCATAGCGCAGGCTTTCCGCAGGCGCATTGCCGGAGGCTTCCACGGCCAGCGCCAGGAAATCCTGTGACAGTTCGGGACGCCCTGAACGGGCATAGGCCTCGGCCATCAGGCTCATGGCTTGCGCATCTTCCGGGGCGCGGTCCAGCGCCAGCCGCAGGTTGTTGATCGCAGCCTCGGCCTCATCGGCGCGGATCTGCCAGGAGGCCTGCATCTTCAAGGCGGCGGGGTGCCCTTCGTCCGCGACCAGAACTTCTTCGACCTGCGCCCGCGCGCCCACTTCGTTGCCGGTGCTCAGCATCATGCGGGCAAGGGCAACCTTGATGTCATTGGTCTGCTCTGACGGTTCTGCGCCTTCCAGAACACCCTCAAGCTCCATGATGGCCTCAGTCGTTTCACCCTGGGCAAAGATGATGCCGGCCCGGATGGTCTGGAAGGGCACCGGGTCTTCTTCTTCGGCAATGGCGGCGTCCAGTTCTGCCAGGGCCGCCTCCGGACCTTGTGTCTGGAGCAGGTAATTGACCAGATCCGCCCGAGGGGCGTTATCATCAGGGGCCGCCCTGTCCGCAAGTTGGCGCAGGAAGGCTTCGGCCTTGTCGTTTTCTTCGCGTGACAGATAGAACCGCAGCAGCATCTGCTTGGTTTCGGTATCCTCGGGGAAGCGCTCCACCATGCCCAGCAACTGTGTTTCGATGCCTTCCATGTCGTCATTCTGTGACAGGATGTTGAGCCGCTGGCGCCAGTAGAGCATATTCTCCGGCTCCCGTTCCAGCAGCCAGTCCAGCTCGATCAGGGCCTGTGTCATGTCCCCGTTGAGCAGTAGGGCATCCAGCACCAGTTTGCGTAGCATCACGCTGTCGGGCAACGCACCCAGCAAGTCTTGTGCGGCACGCGCCTGTTCGCGCCGTGCGGGATCATCATTGGCAAGGCTCGCAGCCCGGTAGGCCAATGCGATTTCGATCGCTTTGACGCGGGGTTCATCAGGGGCCAGTTCGATGGCGCGGGTGCCGTGGCGTTCGAGTTCTTCCCAGTTGGTGCCGTTGAAGGCCATTTCGCTCAGCATGATGCGGGTTTCGGCATCATTCGGATATTGTTCGGCAAGGCGCAGGAACTGCCCATAGGCGCCGCGGATGTTGTTTCTCTGCTCCAGAAGGGTTGTGGCCAGCAGGAACCGTGCGTCGCGATGGCTGCCGTCGAATTCGAAGACATTGCGCAACTCGACGATGCCGCGGTCATAATCGCCCGCCTCAATCAGCTCGAGCCCGCTCTGGTAATATTCCTCAGCGCGTTCTTCGGATGATTTACAGGCGCTGAGCGTGAGTACCGCAACCAGCATGATGGGAATAATCTTGAACAATCCAACTCTCCGCACAGTTTGAAAACTCTCTTTAAAAGACGAGTCTTAAAAGTTTATGCCAGTGCGGTTTCAGACGCCAGAGCCAGACAGGCATGTATCGGTCACAATTTGCGGACCGCCTGTAGCCTTATGCGAGAAACCCGGGCCTCTCAACACTGTCTGAAACCAAGGATTCAACACGTCAGGCGGCACATGGCATTTCTCAGGTATGCCTCAAACGCTTTACGCTTTAGTAGCCCGTTCCGCGGACAACGACGCTCACAGTGCGCAGCAAAAGCAGGGCGTCAGTTTTGAACGAAACGGTCTGATAATACTCGTCGTCATAGCGGGCACGGTCTGAAAAGCTGACCTTGTTACGGTCTGAGACCTGCCACGGGCCGGTGATGCCGGGACGCAGGCTGTAATAGCCTTTGCCGGGATAGGCCGCCTTCTGGCACAACATCATCGGGCGGGGACCCACGAGCGACATCGTGCCATTCAACACATTCAGCAACTGGGGCAACTCATCCGCAGATGTCTTGCGCAAAACACGGCCCACGAATGTGATACGGGGGTCATGCTTGAGCTTCTGCGTCGTGTCCCATTCGATACGGGCATCCGGATTTTCCGCCAGATAGGCTTCGAGCAGGTCATCTGCGTTCTGCACCATGGTGCGCAGTTTCCAGATCCGGAATGTCCGGCCATTCCGGCCGATGCGCAATTGCGAATAAAACGGGTTGTGGCCGTCAAAGGCGATGATCGCCGCCATGAGCGCAATAAGAGGAGATATAATAGGTATTATGATAAAAGCAGCGGTGACATCCAGTATGCGCTTGATCTTGTCACGATAAATACCCCGTGCGGGTCGGGATGCTGCCTTGGGCCTTTGCATTTGCTGGGATTGGTCTTCAATCTCCACACCGTGTGGCGCAAAATGTAATGTCATACACACTTCCGGACGAAATGACCCGGCTCCAAATACTGTTACACACAACGCGCATCACTTCGGCTCACAGAACACATGCGCAAAAATGCCTAAGAAAGTCTTCCAGATGCGACTGTCATAATTGTTAGCATTTTGTCTGACCGCAAGCATAGCCCAGTGAGTGCTGTTTGGTAAATTTTTATGAGAATTGATAGAAATTTTTGCTGAAATCAATATTTTACCCGTAAAGGTAGAAAAAAATAAATGTAGATGTGGTTAATTGTCGACGGGCAGGAATTAACTTCTCCGTTATCGGTGCTGTCAGCGGCTATTTTCGAATCAAATCCCGCGGCATCAATATCGCATAAGGCGAGATGCGCGCCTTGAAATACACTTATTTTGGCAATACAGCCCCTTCTGGTAACTATTACGCAAGATGATTACGTCTTTGCTGTCGGTATCAGGATAAGGATAAAGTTTCAGAGCTATGGCCGCTGAACTTTACAATGCACATTTCGGTTTCAGCGAGCGACCTTTCTCCTTGTCGCCCGATCCTGATTTCCTGTTCCTGTCAAAATCCCACACGCGCGCTTTTTCCGTTTTGGAATATGGGCTTATGACCCATGCGCCCTTGACGATGCTGACCGGTGAGGTCGGGATGGGCAAGACGATGCTGCTGCAGGCTTTGCTGCGCAAGGTGGAGGATGATATCACGCTGGGACTGGTGTCCAATGCGCAGGGGGACCGGGGCGATCTGTTGCGTTGGGTGCTGAATGCGCTGGATGTCGCCTTGCCGTCCGAGACGGATTACGTGTCGCTGTTTCAGCATTTCCAGAACTTTGTCGTGAGTGAATACGCCGCCGGGCGCCATGTGGTGCTGATCATTGACGAGGCGCAGAACCTGGGCGCTGAGATGCTCGAAGAGCTGCGCATGCTGACCAATATCAATTCGGGCAAGGACGAGTTGTTGCAGATCATTCTGGCTGGCCAGCCCGAGCTGCGCGATCTGATCTCGCGCCCCGAATTGCGCCAGTTTGCCCAACGTGTGACCGCCACCTATCATCTGGCCCCCTTTGCGCGTGCCGACAGCGTGGCTTATATCAAACACCGCCTGCAACGGGTCGGGGGCACGGGGGAGGAAATCACCGCCCCTGCCCTGAGCCATATCCACCTTGAGGCGGAAGGCATTCCGCGCTCGATCAACAAGCTGTGCGATCTGGCGCTGGTCTATGCGGCAAGTGCGGGCAATACGGTTGTCGGCAAGCCGATCATCAACGAGCTGATCCGTGACGGTCTGATCCTGAAACCGGCCCCCCCGCTACTGGTCCTGACCGACCGGGTGGATCTTCCTGAAAAGGCTGCAGAATGAATCTGGATATCGCATTCTACTGGAAACTTCTTGTGCGCCGCATGCCGGTGATGATGCTCTTCGTGTTGCTCGGGTCAGGCCTTGGGGTGATCACCGCACTGAAGCTGCCCGAGACATGGTCCACAGGCGCCCGCCTGCTGGTCGAAGCGCCGCAAATCCCTGATGAGATGGTGCGCTCGACCATTCAGACAGATGCGTTGGAACAGCTTGACATCATTCAGGAACGGCTTTTGACCCGGGCCAATCTGATCGATATCGCCAACCGTTTGAATGTGTTTGAGAACCTGCGCGAAATGGATCCCGATGAGGTCGAGCAAGCGATGCGCACCGCCACCCGCATCCGGCGCACTGAGGGGCGCAATCAGGCGACCGTTCTGCGCATTTCCTTCGAGGCGCGTTCCGGCCGGATCGCAGCGGCGGTCGTGAATGAATATGTGACCATCATTCTGGACGAGAACGCCAGTTTCCGCATCGCACGCGCGGCAGGCACCTTGCAGTTCTTCCAGCAGGAAGTGCAGCGCATGGAAGAAGAGCTGGCCCGGCAAAGTGCCGAGATTTCACAGTTCAAATCCGACAATGTCGCAGCCCTGCCCGAGAACCAGAGCTACCGGCTGGGGCGGCAGACGCTGTTGCAGGAACGGCTGGAGCGGCTGGAACGTGAGCGCAGTGTATATCTGGCGCAGCGCGAAGATGTCCTCAATATCTATGAAGCCACGGGCGAGGTGCGCCGCGAAGGGGGACAGGCGGCTCTGAGCGCTGATGAGCAACGCCTGCGCAACGCCGAGGCAGAACTTAATGCGGAATTGTCGCGCTATTCCGAAACCCACCCCAACATCGTCCGCCTGCGCGCCCTTGTGGAACGGCTTGAGGGCAGCATCGCGGCGGATAAGGCTGCTCTCCTGGCCGAGGAGGAAGAAATCGCCACCGAGGATCCGGTTCTGACCGCCACCCTGGCTGAGATCGACACGCGGCTGGATTTTATCGAAAACGATATCGAAAGCACCACAGATGAGCTTGCGCAGCTTCAGGAGGCGATCGCGCGCAGTTCGAGCAATGGCATCATTCTGTCCGGACTGGAGCGCGAATATGAGATCATCGAAAGCCGCTACAACGCCGCTGTGCTGAACCTGAACGCTTCTCAGATGAGTGAACGGATCGAAACCACGGCGCAGGGCCAGCGCATCACCATCATCGAAAGCGCAACCGTCCCCAATGTGCCAACCGGCCCGAACCGGCCCAAGATCGCCATTGCGGGGGCCGCCGTCGGCATCGGGTTGGCGGGGGCTTACTTCGCTCTGCTTGAATTTCTCAACCGGACCATCCGCCGTCCGGCAGAGCTGGTCAGCCGCTTTGATATCACCCCGATCGCGACCATTCCCTATATGGAAAGCCGCCGCCGCCGCCTGATCCGCCGCGCCAGCATCATCGGTGCTACGGTTTTCGTCTTGGTAAGCGTTCCTTTGGCTCTGTGGTATATCGACAGCACGTATCTGCCACTGGAACTGATTGTGCAAAAGGGTCTGTCCCGCCTGGGGCTTGGGTAAGGTAAAAGGTCACGTAGACTATGGAAAAACTGCAAGCCGCTTTGGAAAAAGCCCGTAAGGCAAGGGGCACGCCCACGGGAACGCTGCGGGCAAAACCACGCAGCCCCATAGGGCAAACCACAGGAAAAATCCTTCCGCAGGACGCTTTGTGGGAGGCGCTGACCCCCTTTGATGTCTCGGACCGGCACCTGAGTGAGCAGCGCATCGTGACCCGTCAGGCCGGACCCAGTGCCGCGCCCTTTGATATCCTGCGCACCAAGGTCTTGCTGCAGATGCGCCAGAACGGCTGGAAAAGACTGGCCATTACCTCCCCGATGCCAAACTCGGGGAAAACCACCACTGCCTGCAATCTGGCGCTGGGGTTGGGTCGACAAAAAGACCTGCGCGCCATTCTGATGGATCTCGATCTGCGCGATCCTTCGGTACATTCCTTTTTTGAGGCCAAACCCACCCATGGGATCGGGGATCTGCTGGCCGGGCGCGCGGCGTTCAGCGAACAGGCTCTGCGGATCGGGGATAATGTCGCTGTTTCCATGGCCCGCGATGCTGAAACCGACCCGACCCGTCTGCTGCTGGCGGAGGAAACCGCTGATATCATCGACCAGATCGAGGCGACTTATGCGCCCGACATCATGATCTTCGATCTGCCCTCCGTGCTGGTCAATGACGACACCCGCGCCTTTCTCAAGAATGTGGATTGTGCGCTGATCGTCGCGCGCGCCAATGCGACCCGCTACGGTCAGTTTGATATCTGTGAACGCGAAATCAGCGAACAGACCAACGTGATCGGAACCGTGCTGAATGCTTACACAAATGCCAACTCCACCTCTGACGAGGGGTGAGAGGCCACGGGGTTCCCGGTCGCGTCACCGGCGTTTGAACGAATAAAGAGGATTTTAAGTAATCGCATTCCTCGGGGTACGTCTAAGCCGAGCGCTGATATCCTCATGGTAAGGATACTTGTTTAATCAACGCCATGCCCGGTGTATGGAATGCCCGATCAGGGCGAGGATAAAGAGTTGCAGATTGAACAGACGAAATTGGCGGGTGTTTTTGTTCTGACACCCAAACGGTTCGGGGATGCGCGCGGATTTTTCAGTGAAAGCTGGAGCGCGCGGGAGATGGCCGCGCAGGGGCTTGATTTCACCTGGGTGCAGGACAATCATTCGCTGTCGATGCAGACAGGCACGGTGCGGGGCCTGCATTTTCAATCTCCCCCCCATGCGCAGGCCAAACTCGTGCGCTGCGGGCGTGGGGCGTTTTTCGATGTGGCCGTCGACATCCGGCGCGGCTCACCCACCTATGGCCAGTGGGTTGGCGCGGAACTGAGCTATGAGAATGGCAAGCAGATGCTGGTGCCCACCGGTTTCCTGCATGGGTTCGCCACCCGCCAGCCCGAGACGGAAATCATCTACAAATGCTCTGATTATTATGCGCCCGAATGCGACGGGGCGGTCCGCTTTGACTGCCCGACCATCGGGATCGACTGGGGTTTGGGCGATTTAGAGCCTGTTTTGTCAGACAAAGACGCCGCAGCCCAAGGGCTTGCGGATTTCGACAGCCCGTTCGTCTGGGAGGGGGTGCAATGAAACTTCTGGTGACCGGGGGCGCGGGGTTCATCGGCTCTGCGGTGGTGCGGCAGGCGATTGCACAGGGGCACCATGTGGTGAACCTTGATGCGCTGACCTATGCGGCATGTCTTGAGAATGTGGCCAGTGTCGCGGACAACCCCGCCTATGTTTTTGAGCACGCCGATATCCGCGACCGTGCGGCGCTCGACCGGGTCTTTGCCAGCCATAAACCTGACGCGGTGATGCATCTGGCGGCGGAAAGCCATGTGGACCGCTCCATCGACGGGCCGGGCGATTTCATCGAGACCAACATCACCGGCACCTACCACCTGCTGGAGGCCGCGCGCAGCTTTTGGACAGCTCAAGGTAAGCCCGAAGGTTTCCGCTTTCATCATATCTCCACCGATGAGGTGTTTGGCTCCCTGGGCGCGACCGGACAATTCACCGAAACCACGCCTTACGATCCGCGCTCGCCCTATTCAGCGTCCAAGGCGGCCAGCGACCACCTGGTGCGCGCCTGGGCGGAAACCTATGGGCTGCCCATCGTGATGACCAATTGTTCGAACAATTACGGCCCCTACCATTTCCCCGAAAAGCTGATCCCCGTGGTGATCCTGAACGCGCTGGCGGGCAAGGATATCCCCGTCTATGGCGTGGGCGAGAACGTGCGCGACTGGCTTTATGTTGAGGATCACGCGGATGCGTTGCTCACGGTGCTGGCGAAAGGGGCGGTGGGGCGCAGCTATAACATCGGTGGTGAAAACGAGGCGAAAAACATCGATATCGTGCGGATGATCTGCGCCATATTAGACACTAAAAAACCCAAAACCACGCCCTCAGGCAGCGCAGCGGCAGGGCATGACAAACCCTCCTACGCGGATCAGATCACCTTCGTCACCGACCGCCCCGGCCATGACCTGCGCTACGCCATCGACCCCACCCGGATCGCCACAGAACTGGGCTGGCGCCCTTCGGTCACGCTGGAGGAGGGCCTGGAAAAAACCGTGCAATGGTATCTCGACAACGAAGACTGGTGGCGCGCCCTGCAAACCCGCGATGGGGTGGGCGAACGGTTGGGCGCGCGCCCATGAAGATCCTCGTCTTCGGCCAAACCGGGCAAGTGGCGACGGAACTGGCGCAGTTGGATGGTGTGACTTGTCTGGGCCGGGAACAGGCGGATCTGAGCGATCCCGGTGCTTGTGAGGCGGTGATTGCCGGGTGTGACGCGGATGCGGTGATTAATGCGGCCGCCTATACGGCAGTGGACAAAGCCGAAGAGGACCGCGACACGGCGATGATCGTCAACGCCATGGCGCCCACGGCGATGGCGGCGGCCGCTGCGGCGCGGGGCATCCCTTTTGTGCATATCTCCACCGATTACGTATTTGATGGCTCCGGGCAGAGGCCCTGGCAACCGGACGCGCCGACCGGTCCCTTGGGCGTTTACGGGGCCAGCAAGCTGGGCGGGGAAAAGGGTGTCGCGGCGGCGGGTGGCGCTCATGCGATCCTGCGCACATCCTGGGTGTTTTCGGCCCATGGTGCGAATTTCGTCAAAACCATGCGGCGTTTGGGGGCAGAACGGGACGCCCTTACCATCGTGGCGGATCAGATCGGTGGACCCACGCCCGCGCGCGATATTGCCGCTGTTTGTGTGGAAATTGCGCGCGCACTGACCCAAGACCCATCAAAATCGGGCACCTATCATTTCAGCGGTGCGCCGGATATCAGCTGGGCCGATTTCGCGCGTGAAATCTTCGCGCAAAGCGGGCTCAGCGTCGATGTCACCGATATCCCCACGTCCCAATATCCCACCCCGGCGCAACGCCCGCTGAATTCACGCCTCGATTGCAGCACAACCACAGCGACATTTGGCATCCCACGTCCCGACTGGCGCACAGGGCTGGCCGGGGTCCTGAGCGATCTGAACACCTGAGGAGACGACCCAATGACCCCCCCCAAAACACAGCGCAAAGGCATCATTCTGGCGGGCGGCTCGGGCACGCGGCTCTATCCGATCACGCTGGGAGTGTCGAAACAACTGCTGCCGATCTATGACAAGCCGATGATCTATTATCCGCTTTCGGTGCTGATGCTGGCGGGCATCCGCGAGATCGCGATCATCACCACCCCGGGCGATCAGGATCAGTTCCGGCGCATGTTGGGGGATGGCGCGCAATGGGGCATCACACTGACCTATATCGTGCAACCCTCCCCCGATGGCCTCGCGCAGGCCTTTATTCTGGCGGAAGACTTTCTGGCCGGGGCCCCTTCGGCGCTGGTGCTGGGGGATAACATCTTTTTCGGACAGGGCCTGCCTGATCTGATGGCGGCCGCCGATGCACAATCCACAGGGGCGACCGTCTTTGGCTATCAGGTGGCCGATCCGCAGCGCTACGGCGTGGTGGATTTCGACAATGATGGCGTGGTGCGCGGCATCATCGAAAAACCCGAGGTGCCGCCCTCGAACCACGCGGTCACGGGGCTCTATTTTGTCGATGGCACCGCCCCCGCCAAGGCCCGCACCGTCAAACCCTCCGCGCGGGGCGAAGTCGAAATCACCACCCTGCTTGAGATCTATCTGGCCGAAGAGACCCTTACCGTGCAGCGCATGGGGCGCGGTTATGCCTGGCTCGATACCGGGACGCATGGCAGCCTGCTCGATGCGGGCAACTTCGTGCGCACCATCGAAAAACGGCAGGGTCAGCAGATCGGCTGCCCCGAAGAGGTTGCCTTTGAACTGGGCTGGATCAGTCGCGAGGATCTCGCCCGTGAGGCGGCGAAATACGCCAAGAATGATTACGGCACCTATCTGAGCCAGCTTTAAGGGAGCGCCTCATGACGGTCAAATTCGGGACAAGCGGGCTGCGTGGGCTGGTCACCGGCATGACGCCGGACCTTATCACCGCCCATGTGCAGTCGTTTTTGACGGTCTGTGATACGGGCGGAATCTTATGTGTCGGGCAGGATCTGCGCCCCTCCTCGCCGCGCATTGCCGGGGATGTGATGGCAGCGGCGCGCGCGATGGGGGTCTGCGTGATCGATTGTGGCGCGCTGCCCACGCCCGCGCTGGCACTGGCGGCGCAAGGGCGGGGTGCGGGGGCCGTGATGGTCACCGGCAGCCATATCCCAGCCGATCGTAACGGGTTGAAATTCTACACCACGCAAGGAGAGATCACCAAGGCGGACGAGGCCGCGATCCTGCAGCACTTGGGCGAAACACCTTCGCCACCAGCCACACCCGGCACGCTGGAAACGGATACCACCGCCACGCAGGCCTATGTCGCGCGCTATGTAAGTGCCTTTGGCGCAGCGGCGCTGAGTGGTCGGCGCATCGGCGTCTATACCCATAGCGCGGTGGGCCGGGATGATCTGATGCAGATCCTGAACGGTCTGGGGGCCGAGGTGGTCGAGCTTGGCCGCTCGGCGCATTTCATCCCCGTGGATACCGAAGCTGTTGACCCCGACACCCGCGCGCAGATCGTGGCGTGGGTTCAGGCCCATGGGCTGGACGCACTCGTGTCGACCGATGGCGATTCAGACCGCCCCCTGCTGGCGGATGAAACCGGGCGCGTCGTGCCGGGCGACATTCTGGGCCAGATCACAGCACAAGCCCTGGCGGCCGAGGTTATCGCGACACCGATTTCGTCAAACAGCGGGGTGACGCAGAAGGGTTTCAAGGAGGTCAAGCTGACGCAAATCGGCTCGCCCTATGTCATCGCTGCGATGGAAGAGGCGCAGGGCCGGGTCATAGGCTATGAGGCCAACGGCGGCTTCCTTCTGGGGTTCGACGCGATGGGACCCGCTGGTCCCCTCCCCGCGCTCGTGACACGCGACTGCACCCTGCCGATTCTGATGACACTCTACGCCGGGCGCGACGGTATTGCGGCGCGCGTCGCACAAGAACCCCCCGTGGTCACAGTCGCGGACCGCCTGCAGAACGTGGAACAGGACAAAAGCCGCCCCCTGCTGGCAAAGTGGCAAAACGACCCCACCGCGCGCGCCGCCTTTCTGGCCGGCCTGGGCAAAGAAGAGAAAGCGATGGATCTGACAGACGGTCTGCGCATGACACTGACAGACGGCGACATCATCCACATCCGCCCCTCCGGCAACGCCCCCGAACTGCGTGTTTATATCGAAACAAATGATGCGTCAGCCGCACAGACCTTGCTGGCCTCGACCCTCGCCGCCCTCAAGCATGCGTTCTGAAAGTTACAGTACAAGCCAAGCGGGCTGGCGGGTGAATTTCCAGTAACTTTGCCAAGAACCGCACCCTCAAATCACTGTCTCGATGATGAGTTTGGCGAGTTGGCGCGCACTGGTGAACATCGTCGCAATCTGGAACAGCATTACAAAGAAAAGGGGGTGAAAGTACTGCGGCCACCTTTCAGCCATGTCGATCACCCCGACCCGCTGTACCAGCGCAGCCATCGGTCGCATCAGTACAAGACACACCACCAACCCGATGGCCGCCCCGCCGAGGATGTCGGTAGGATAATGAAGTGTGAGGTAAACGCGCGAAAAAGCAATAACCAAAAGGGCGTGCAGGACAGCGGCCAGTCCGGCCCAGCGGTTCACCATCCAGAAACCTGTCGCCAGAGCTCCGTAGAGCACAGCGTGGTCGCTGGGAAACGATGACCAGCCGTCAAGTGTCTGGGGCCCGATGGATATCGGTAACTCCAGATCGAGCGCTTCATTATGAAGCGGCCTCGGGCGATATGGAAACGAGAGCGCCGCTGCTTTTCCCACCGCAATGGCAACGAATGATATAGCGACAAGAGCGATCAGCCGTACCCGTGCGTAAGCCTGATCTGCACGAGGGAGAAACCACAAGAACAAAAACAACATCGCGACGGGTACACCTTTCGGCAATGCGTTATTGGCTGCAAAAGAGACTAACCTATCAAATGTTTCTGACTGAGCTGCATATACGTTTAACCAATTCAGGACTGTTTCGTCCATTTCCTGCTACCTCTCAACTAAAATCCATCATCCATTATACAGTGGGTTTTAATATATCCATACCTTCAAACCTTTAGCCCAGATCTACAGCATCACTATAATGGCTGTTTTGCCTGAGCGAGGTGATTTGAATGAAATGGACGTTGGCAAGATAGTCCGGGGATTCCTATATGGCCATGAGTAGCCTTCTTGAAAAATTCGAAAGCTTTATGGCAACCGTCTGAACCGTCTACCAAACACGAAAAGACATTTGTTGTGACCTTACTGCCGGAAGGCGCGGCGCATTTGGGTGGTGACGGGGGAGATGAGGTAGCCCAGCACGGTGCGCTCGCCTGTCGCCAGATAGGCCTCTACCGGCATGCCGGGTTTGATCCGCAAGCCGCCCAGTCGGGCAATTTCCTCGGCAGGGACTGTCAGGTTGATCAGGTAATAACTCTGCCCGGTCTGGGGATCCACGATCGCGTTGGGGGAAATGCGTGCCACCGACCCGATCAGCTTGGGCGTTTCATTGACGTCAAAGGCAGCGATCAGGGTTTCGGCCTCCTGTCCGATATAGACCTGGTCGATGTCTTGCGGCTGCACGCGCAGTTCGAAATCAAGCGCCTGATCCTGTGGAATGATCTCGGCAATCACCTGTCCGGGGTCGATGACACCGCCCACGGTGGAAATCTGCAACTCATGCACGATCCCGGCGGCGGGCGCGCGGATGTTGATCCGGTCCAATTGTGCGGCGCGCGTGACGATATCGAGGATCAGCTCATCGACCTGACTGGTGATCGTGCGCAGATCGGTGACGACGGATTCCTGAAAGGAACGTTCGCTTTGCAGGGTCTGAATCTCCGCCTCGCGCCGCGCATTGCTCAGTTGCGCGATGTCCGAGGCCAGTGCCGCGCGCCGCCCCTCAAGATCTGCGCGGGTCCGGTTGAGATCGTTCAGTTGGCTCTGGCGGGCGAGGTTCCGCTCCACCAGCACCTGCATGTTGTCCAGATCCTTGGAAACGAAACCGATCTGGGCACTGATCGCTTCCATCTGCGAGGTCAGCCCCTCGATCTGGTTCTCAAATTGCCGGAAGGCTTCTGCCAACTGGTCACGCCCACCGGTCTGCACTGCGGCGCGGGCGGTGAAGATCGCCCGCTGGCCGGCCTCGTTTGCGGCCATGTCCGGCATCTCAAAAGGCAGATCGGGATAAACAAAGGTCAACGTCCCCAGCCCTTGTTGTTCGGCCCGCAGGCGCGCTTGCTGGGTCAGCGCATCTGCCAGTCGCTGTCGGGTGACATCGAGGTTCATGCGCACCAGCGTCGGGTCGAGCCGGATAAGAACATCCCCCGCCTGCACACCATCACCGTCCTGCACCAGAATATCGGCTACGATACCGCCATCCAGATGCTGCACCTGTTTGGCGTTGCCCCGCACAACGGCCTGGCCCTGAGCAATGACCGCCCCGTTGATCAAAGTCGTGCCGGCCCAGAAGCCAACCCCCCCGAGGAGCGCCACCAAGCCGATCAGCCCTGCGAGAAAAACAGAGCGCATCGACAGGCGCAGCGTCAGATCGTCCTGCGCTGCAAGTGTCGTCATCGGATCGCCCCCGTCTGCGGCGCGGCGGGGCTGGCTTCTGGCAATGCGCTCGGATCCGGGGCCTTGGCGCAGCCCGTCTGGCGGACAGATGCGACCTGTTGCGGGGATTGCTTGGAGGGGACCGGCGCCAGAACCTTTCCCAGCACCTCATCCTTGGGGCCGAACTGCACCTGCTGGCCATTGTTCAGGACCAGCACCTTGTTGACGGCGGCGATGGCCGAGGGGCGGTGCGCCATCACGACCACTGTCGTTCCGCCCGCGCGCAGGCTGCGGATTGCGGCCGTCAGCGCCTCGTCCCCGGTGGTATCGAGGTTGGCATTGGGTTCATCCAGCACGACGAGCGCCGGTTTGCCAAAAACCGCACGCGCGAGGCCAACGCGCTGCACCTGCCCGCCGGACAATTGTACCGTTCCCGACGTTCCACCCACGGTGGTCTTATAGCCTTCCGGCAGGGCGAGGATCATGTCATGCACCCCGGCCATCCGGGCGGCGGCCATCACGTCGGCATCGCTCGCCTCTTCGTCAAAGCGGGCAATGTTGTCGCGGATCGTCCCCGGCAACAGCACAAGCGACTGTGGCATGTAGCCGATATGAGGCCCCAGTTTGGCAGGGTCCCATTGATCCCGTGTGGCACCGCCCATACGCAATTCGCCCATGTCAGGCTCCCATACGCCCACCAGCAGTTTGGCCAAAGTCGATTTACCGCTTGCAGAATTGCCGATCACGCCCAGACCATCCCCCGGTTCCAGCGTGAAACTCACCTGACTCAACAACCGCTTTTGATCAGGCCCGGAATCACCCGGCGCGAATTTCGTGACCCCGTTCAGGGTGATATCGCCCGTCGGGGTCGGGAGATCCATCGGCGTGGAGGGCGGGGGCAGCGCAGCAAAGAAATCCGCCAAGCGCCGGTGCGCTGCCCATGTTGTTGTCACGCCACGCATCTGGCCGACAACCTGATCGACCGGCGCAAGGGCACGTCCTGACAGCAGCGATGCCGCGATGATCGTGCCTGCGGTGATTTCACCGCGCAACACCAGCAAGGCACCCAGGGTCAGGATGCTGGATTGCAGCAACATGCGAAACGCCTTGGAAAAGGCGGTCAGCGCCTCATTGGGATCACTGGTGCGTTGCCCTGCGGCCAGCGCATCGTCATGCAGGCCGCGCCAGCGCGTCGTGATGGCGGTGTGCATGCCCATGGCGACCACTGCCTCGGCACCCCGTTTACCGCCTTCGGCAAAATCCTGTGCTGCGGCGTCGTGGTGCAGTGTCTTTTGCGCCAGCCCCCGTGTCATCGCCTGATTGAGCAGGGTCAGACCGATCACCACCGCCGAACCTGCGACGGTCAGAAACCCGAGCCAGGGGTGAATGATGAAGAGCACAGCCAGAAACAGTGGCACGAACGGCAAATCGAAGAGCCCCGCCATGGGGCTGGCCCCCACGAAACCGCGCAGTGCCTCAAGATCGCGCAGAGGCTGGGCGGAAGCATCCCTGCCCGCCGCCCCCGGCACGCCCGAGCGCAGCCAGGCGCGGTAGACAGGATCTGCCAAGGCCTGATCCAGATGCACCGCCGCGCGCGCCAGAACGCGCACCCGTAAAAAGTCATAAAGACCAAGGAAAGCATAGAGCACCACGACGATGGTGAACAATCCTACCAGCGTGGGCACAGACCCGCTGGAAAGCACACGGTCATAGACCTGCATCATGTAGATCGAGCCGGTGAGCATCAGCACGTTGACGATAGCGGAAAACCCCGCAACCCCCCAGAGCGCCGGTTTCAGCCGAGCCAGGCTCTTGCGGTAAGGGTCGCTCTTGCTGGAAAATATCATAGGGGCGTTGGTCCGATCACGGCGGTCACAAGAGGAGTGTTTGCGCGATGGAAGTGAGTTGATCATGACAAGCTGTTTTCATGACCGATCAAAGCGCGGGATCATCTCGATTGACGGTATCCCATCAGGCTTTAACAAACCGTGAAATGAAGTGATGCCATGGACCCTTCATGGCAGAGCGGTTGACCCTATCCCCACAGGCCTGGTGAGATCGAAAGCGCCTTCGCAGAGGGTTCAGAGTGATAGGTAGACCAGAACTGCCGCAAGGACCGAACCGACCAACCAGATGCAATCATAGAGGAACTGTTTGTCGCCCAATGTAGGTCGCAGTAAAATCATCGTATAGGGTGCCGTGATACCTGCATTCATGGCAACCACCAGCAATGTTACCTCCAGCCCGAACATGTTGTAGCTCAGCGGAATTGTGACGCAGATCGAGATCGCCCGCACAACGGAGATCACCAAGGCCGAGCGACTGTTGCCCATATTGACCAAAAGGTTATCCAGGGTCCGAAACCGGATAACCAGAAAACTCAGTGACAAGATCGACAAATAGGTTCCCGCTGCATGATATTCAGCCTCATAGAGCGTTCTGATCAACAGATCGCCCAGCAGGAATGTCACGACAAAAGCGCCGAAACAGAAGACGTCGAGAGCATTCTGAAATTTCCGGAACAGGCGACGGAGGTCTTCGGGTCTGTTGCGAATGATATCGCTCATCGCGGGAAAACCGACCCGCGTTGCCAGTTGGTTGACGAATGCCTGGCCCGCGAAGGCCCAAATCTGGGCAATCACATAGAGACCGAAGGCTGTCGCATTCAGCAAGGCGGCCAGAATGAACTTATCCGCCTGACGCGCTATGAAGGAAAACGACGAAGACCCCATCAAGAACTTGCCGAAGTGCCAGAGGCGGTCCCTGATTTCGCGATCATGGGCCAATTGCATCCAGGGACCGGGATAGAACAGATGTGAGGCCACCATCTTGATAACGCTCATCAAAAGCATACCCGCCAGCAACGCCCAGACGGTCGGGCTGAACTGCACGAAAATAACCATTGCGATTAAACTGATAACCTGTGTGCCGATTTCCACGACGGTAAACCGCCAGTTCTGCAAGCGGCGGGTCAGCAGTTCCTTGGTCGTGGATTCCGCGCCTATCATAACCGGAGCCAATGCAGAAAGGGCCACCAGAATCGGCAGACGCGGGTCTGCATAAACTGTCTGCGGCGGCGCGAGGCTGGGTGCAAAAACCCACAACCCCAGCGCTGCCAGCAAAACACCACCCGCAATCAGGAACCCGCGGATCAGTTTGATTGTCCAGGCCACACGCAGGAAATGCGCCTCTTCACCGTCCCGGTCCCGGATGATGCTTTGGGTCAGGCCAATGTCAGTGAACAGATTAAACGCCGTCAGCAGCGTCCCGATCATCGCCATCATCCCGAACGCCTCGGGGACCAGATAGCGCGTCAGGATCAGGTTGCTGGCCAGACGCAGCACATTCACGCCGACAACCTGGATGATGCTCCAGCCGCCGGCCTGCAACACTTTCGCGCCCAGCGATGTGCGGCCGGGGATCAGCCCGCCGAATTTCGATCTGATCCGTTTCATTTGTATTCGATCAATTCCGCATCGCGGGCCTGCCAGCGCCGCCAGAGGTAATCCCCGATGCCTTGCAGTTCCGCAAATTTTCCGACTGTCAGCAGGCTCGCCTGTTCCCATGCGCCCCGTGTGCCGCCCTTGCGGCGGGCGATCCGGGCTACCTGAAGCGGGTAAACTGCCAAGAGCACCAAGGCGAGGGAACCGATTGCAACCAATCCAAACACTATCAACACAGGGATCACCGCCCCCCAGATCAGGATCCGCCGCACCCCGGCCACACCGTGACGTTCGGGCGCGCGCCCATACATTGCCGCCCCTTGGGCGTAGGCATAGCCACCGCGACGTGCCCGTTTCCAGAACTGGCCGAACCGCAGAATGGCCGCGTCATGCAGGGTCATTTCGGCATCAAGCCGCCAGATTTTCCACCCCAAGCGCCGCATCCGCAAACACATTTCCGGCTCTTCCCCGGCAATCAGATCAGGATTGTAGCCATCCACAGCCATCAAGACCTCCCAACGCATCAGCGCGTCCCCGCCACAAGCGCGCGCCTCGCCAATGGGGGTATTCCACTCCGCATCGCACAGACGATTATAGATCGAGTTCTCGGGAAAGCGCTCCCGGCGACGCCCGCAAACCACCGCGACTTCTGGTGCCCCGACCAGAAAATCCAACGCTGTAGCGATCCAACCCGGATCAAGCATGCAATCGCCATCAATGAACTGTACAAAGTCAGGCGATGCCCCGGTTTTCAACGCCTCAATCCCGGCATTGCGGGCACGGGCAGCTGTAAAAGGGCGGCCGGTATCCAGAGCGACCACCTCGGCCCCCGCATCCTGCGCCGCCTTGAGCGATCCGTCTGTCGATCCGCTGTCAACATAGACGATCCGCGCGAAATCCTGTCCCAAAGAGGCCAAGCAGGCGACCAGCCGCGCCCCCTCGTTCCGCCCGATGATGACAGCAGCGATGTCAGCCATGGTGCAGAAACCCGTAAGACAGATCCAGATCCGGGCGATCCGGAAACAGCGTTTTCAAGCGGGTGTAGTCCGCGGTATAGACTTCCGTCAGGCGGGCGGTCTGCGCGGGCGAGAGCACGGGGCGCGTCTGCATCTGCCGGCTGGCCTTGATCCGGTCGCGTAAGCTTTGCGGGACAAGCGTGCGGCGCAGGGCGGTTGCCACAGGATTGCCCACCAAAAGCCCGTGCAAAGGAAAGCGCCGGGTCCGCTCCGCCGAGACGTTGACCGGCCCCAGATCGTCCTGCCAGACCAGACCCGGACGGCCCAGAAAATCCCCTGTCTGGTCCAATATGCCTTGCGGATTCCGCTGCATGTTTTCCATGCTCAGCACCAGCACGTTGTCAGTACCAAAACGTTCTACCCAAGGGGTAATTTGCGCGGCATAACAGCCATAGGCTTCAATCTCGGGATGAGAGTGGAGTGCCTGTTCTATATCGGTCGAAATGACACCCTGGCTCCATTCATGCATGTAATGCGAGACAGCCCGCGCCAGCGGGTTGCGGATCATGTAGATGAGTTTCGGTTGCGTGATCACACGCGCCAACCTGTCCAGTGCTTCCGGATAGGTGGGGTATTTGGTATAATGTGTGCTCGCCTCGCCCTTCAGATCACCGGGCTCGGCCGCATCGAAGAGACGTTCGTACCAGTCGATTCCCTTGGCATGGACCGGATCGTCAGAAAAGAAATTGGGCTCCTTGGGGTCGGTCATGAACAGACCCTTTTGCGCGCCCAGCTGTGCGGCCAGCGTGGAGGTGCCGCATTTCATTGCACCGACGATGATGTAATCCGGAAGAGCCATTCATTCACCCTTTGGCTGATGGCTGTGCCCCAGGGGCGACAAGGCATTGGTCCAGATATCGCGCCATTCCTGCGCCACAACCTGCGGCACGGGCTTGCCTGCGAGGCGACGCGCCTGCGCGAGCCCGCGACCAAGGTGCCACAGCATATTCGCAGCGATCAGGCCCATGTAGCCATGCGCCTGATAAAGTAGCCGTGTACGCGAGGCATAGAAATATTTTGGCAGCCTCTTGCGCGCCTTGGCCAATGTCTTGACAGGGGCGCTGCCGCCTCGAAAATGAATGAATCTTGCCTGCGGCACATAGGTGATCCGCCAGCCGGCACGGGTCGCGCGCAGGCAATATTCGGTGTCCTCGAAATAAAGGAAATACCCCTCGTCCATCGGGCCGACCTTATCAATCATCTCGGCGCGCAGCAGGATGCCTGCAAAGCTGGCCCAGCCGATCTCATCAGGGTCGGGGGGCATGTCCAGCGCCACGGTATAGCGCTGAAACAGCTTGGTGACGGGGCCGGTGGCGGCAGCGCGGATCAGTTCACTGATCGGCGTGTGCATGCGAAAACAACTCACCTGTTGCGGGCCGTCGTCATAATCGATCCGGGGCGCGAAAAGCCCGGCTTCGGGGGTAGCGCGTGCAGCCTCCAGCATGGCCATACAGAATCCGGGCTTAAGGACTGCATCCGAGTTAAGCACCAGATAAAAGGCGCCGCGTTTGGCGCTGATCCCCTGATTGTGCCCCCCCGAAAACCCACTGTTGCGGGCCGAGCGGATCAGGGTCACAGGCGCACCCGGCCCCTGATCGGCAATCCAGTCGGCGATGACTGTGTCCGATCCATCGCCAGAGGCATTGTCCACCACGACCACATGCGCATGGATGTCGGGCGAGCCGCGCAGATCCTCGATCACCGATGTCACGCAGGCAATCGTCAGCGCGGCTGTCCGGTAATTGATGATGGATATAACGAGATCATAAGGTGCCGCGTCGCGTGTCATGACGATCCTTCAACAGGAAAAGGGAGGTTTTTACCATACCCGATTGATCGACTTTTATCGCTGTGATGTTTATAAACGGTGTCTTAGACAAAACCGGGTTAAGACTGACTTTCGAAGAGCCGTTTTTTTTGACATGGTGCGGCCCTTGTGTTCCGCCGGAGTATTCAGGCCAGTATGATTGCCCAACTCGTTCTCTACAGCTACCCTTTGGTTGTGCTGTTTCTGTTTCAGCGCCTGCCCCGGCATGAGGCGCTGATCTGGTCAGTGTTGATGGGGTATCTGTTTCTGCCGACACATACAGGCATTGACTTACCCCTGCTGCCTGAGCTGAACAAAACGCTGATCCCCAGCCTGACCGCCGGGCTGATGTGTCTGATGTTGCCGGATGCAGGCAATGCGAAATCAGGCCGGAGGCATCGCACAAAGAGCGAAAAGGACAGCCCACCCGAGCCGCTGCCCCAACAGAGCAGCCTGATCGCCAATACATGTCTGATCGTCCTGTTCCTGGTGCCGGTCGGGGTGTTTTGGACCAATCAGGAAGCCCTGGTTTTCGGCCCGCGCCGGATCGGAGGAATCCGGCCTTATGACATTTTCTCAATGATGTTGAGCGTTGGCGTGACTTTACTGCCTTTTCTGCTTGCCAGACGCTATTTAACGACCCCCGCAGCGCGGGTTGCCCTCCTGCGGGCGCTTGTGGTCGGCGGGCTGATCTACTCCGTCCTGATCCTGATCGAGGTACGGCTGAGCCCCCAGTTGAACAAATGGATCTACGGGTTTTATCCGCACAGCTTTCAGCAGCATATCCGCGCCGGGGGCTTTCGCCCCATGGTGTTTCTGGAGCACGGGTTGCGCGTGGGAATATTCATCGCCATGACCTGTCTGGCCGCTGTTGCCCTGTGGCGCATGAAGACCACAACGGATGATGTAACCGCGCCAACGCCGCCAGAGAGTAGCAATTCGGGGCACCGCCCCAGGCCTGCGAAACCCCGCCCCTATCTTCTCTATGCGGGGTATCTGTTCATCATCTTGTTTCTGTCCAAAACCTTTGGCGCCTTTCTCATTGCCTTCGCTCTCCTGCCGGTCGCGGTCTTTCTCGGCACGCGCCTCCAACTGATCGCCGCGGCTTGCATCGCTGCAGCGGTCCTGACCTATCCCACACTCAGAGCAAGCGAGATATTTCCCATGGAGCGTCTCACGGAAAGCCTGATATCACTCAATGCGGAACGGGCCTCTTCCTTCATCTTCAGGGTTGAGCATGAAGAAACCCTGCTGGAGAAAGCCCGGCAAAAACCTGGCTTCGGCTGGGGCGGCTGGGGTCGCGCGCGCATCTATGACCCTGAAACGGGGCGCGATCTCAGCGTGACAGATGGGGTTTGGGTAATTGTGTTCGGAGAAAAAGGATGGCTCGGATATCTGGCGACATTCGGGCTCTTGACCCTGCCTATGATCGCCCTCGCGCTGCGGCGGCGCAACGTCGGTATGGTGGGCAGTGGGCTATGCCTGCTATTGGTCGCCAATCTGGTGGATATGTTGCCGAACTCCGCCCTGACACCTATCACATGGCTGGTCGCGGGCACTGTGCTGGCGCTTTATGAAAACCCGGCACGTGCCTCCGCCCCTGACAACCCAATGCGCAGAGCGGCACCTGATCCAGTGAAACCCCGCGCCCGCGCAGGCCCGATCCGTACCGCTGCTACGCCGCGCCACCCCCCCGCTCCCAGAGGGGCCAGCACCCGCAAAAGGCGGACAGGATCCTTTTGAACGCAGCCCGGCCTTGATATTTTCATATTCTCTTATCATTGGGGGTACATATTGGAATGTCTCATGCCCCCGGAACGGAACTTCCCATGACCGCACAACGCCGCTATGCCCTGATCACGCCCTGCCGCAATGAGGCCGATTACATGCGTCGTACGCTCGACTCGGTCGTGGCACAGCAGGACACGCCCGCCCTGTGGATCATCGTGGATGATGGCTCTACCGATGCCACACCGCAGATCCTCGCCGAATATGCCGCCCTGCATGACTGGATCCGCATCGTCCCCAAACCGGACCGGGGTCACCGCGCCGTGGGGCCCGGTGTGATCGAGGCGTTCTATTTCGGCATGGATCAGCTGGAGATGACGGATTTTGACTATATCTGCAAACTCGACCTCGATCTGGATCTGCCGCGCACCTATTTCTCCGGCCTGATGGACCGGATGGAAGCCAATCCACGCATCGGCACCTGTTCGGGCAAGCCCTGGTTCGCCGGCGCGGGCGGGCGGCGGATTTCCGAAAAATGCGGGGATGAAATGTCGGTCGGCATGACCAAATTCTACCGCTTGGCCTGTTTTCAGGAGATCGGCGGCTTTGTCCGAGAGGTCATGTGGGATGCAATCGACTGCCACAAGGCGCGCCAACTGGGCTGGATCGCCTGCAGCTGGGACGATGTGGAACTGCAATTCGAACACCTGCGCCCCATGGGATCAAGCCAGCAGAACGTGCTGACAGGCCGCATGCGCCACGGCTTCGGGCAATACTACATGGGGTCGGATTTCCTGTTTTTCACCGCCAGTTGCGTCTTTCGCATGGCCCATCCGCCCTATGTGATCGGCGGCGCGGCCAGCTGGTGGGGCTATGTGCGTGCGGCCCTCAAGGGTACACCACAGCAACAAGATGCGGAATTACGCTCCTTTATCCGCCAGTATCAGCGTCGCGCTTTGATTGCGGGCAAGTCCAAGGCCACTGCCGAAATCGTCACCCGGCAGACCCCGGTCTGGGAGGCACGGCTGGCCCGCCTATAGGTCGCCAGGCCGCAAGGGACGGTCTGCGGGGTCATCACTGGTGATCAGCGTTTTCAGCCAGGCAGCCTCTTTGCGGATGTCGAAATCTGCCACGACCTTTGCACGACCCGCTTCTCCCATTTTCGCGCAAACCTCAGGGTGGGATAACAGATGATCCATCCGCGCGATCAGGCTTTGCGTATCGCCTGCGGGGATCAGATGGCCTGACACACCATCCTCCACCAATTCGCCCACACCGGCGACCTGGCTGGCGATCACGGGCAGGCGCGCGGCCATCGCTTCCATCAGGACCACGGGCACCCCTTCGGCAAAACTGGGCAGGACCAGCATGTCCGCCTGCGCCAACAGGTCGGCCACCGCGTCCTGCGAGCGATAGCCCAGAAAGTGGACCATTTCACCCAACCCGAGCCGTGCGGCCTGCTGTTCCAGCTGCGCCCGGTGTGGCCCATCCCCGACGATGCTGACACGCGCATCCGGGTGGCGCTCGCGCAGGGCCGCAACAGCGTCCAGCAAGAGCGGCACACCCTTGATCGCATCCAGACGCCCCACGAAAACAATATGCTTGCCGAAGGTGGTGCGCGGGGTCTGGCCATATTTGTCAGGATCAACACCGCAATGCACGATCTTGAGTTTCGGCCAATGCGCCTGATCCGCGAACATCATCCCCTGCGCACGGCAAAAATGGCTGATGCAGGAGATGAATTTGGCCCGTGCCATCTTCTCGTCGATCCGCCAGTGTTTTGGTTCATAGAAAATCGCCGGGCCATGCATGGTGAAACTGAACGGAATGCCGCTCATCCGGGAGGCCAGGATCGCCACCGAACAGCTTGAATTGGCAAAATGGTTGTGCAGGTGGCTCACACCGCGCTTGCGCAGATGATCGGCCAGAACGGCGGCTTGCAGGAAATAAAACAGCTGCCACAGGCCTGCGCGGATCCCCGGCGGGGCGATGCGCCAGGCCAGTGCAGCGGCACCGAACCAGCGCCCGGGCGCGCGCCGCAGCACCGACAGATGCGCCCGCACCAGGTGCGCGGGGTTCTTTGCCTGCTGCTGTACCTGAAAGGTGGCGGCAAATTCAGCGCGCTGTTCGGGGCCCACATGGTGTTTGCTGTCGGTCTTGCGGATCGAACAGGTCAGCACCTCCAATCCTTGGGCGCGCAATTGCGCCACCTCGCGCTGGATAAAGGTATCCGTGGCACGCGGGTATTCGCCCGACAGATAGGCGACAGGGCCTTGGCAGGTTTCAACCATCAGGAAGCTTCCCCGGTCAGGCTCTGCATATGGGTTTTGAAATCCGTGGCGGGGTGATGCCCCAGCCAATCCTCGGCCCGCGCGCGGGAATACCTGAGCGGTTTGAAGCGGGCCGCCAGTGTCGCCTCGCGCAGACCCACCGGCAGACGGCGACCAAAAGCGGGCCACAGATCCCCTGCCAGATCAAGCCCGCGCGCCATTTTCATCAACAGGGACACCGGCAGCGCTGTCACGGATGTCTTGCCAATCGCCTCCAGCCAATCCCGCTGGTGGGGCGGCGCAGGATCGATCAGATTGACGGTAGAGACACTGCCCGTTCCGGTAATGATCGGCAGGTCGCTGCGCGCCGGGCGTGCTGCCGTGCAGGCCGCCACAAGCCCTGCCGCACAGCTGTCGACATGGATCGCAGGCACGGGCACGTCGCCGCCGGGGACCAGCACCCGGCCGCCCTTGGGATAGCCCAACCGCGCAGACCACAGCCGGTCAGGGCCATAGATCGCCCCGGGGCGGAGGATCCAGAGATCAAGCCCGTGGTGCTGGGCGGCCGCAACCCCCTGCATCTCCTGTGCGTATTTCGCGCGGGTATAGGCATCGCGGCGCGCCATGTCGGGATCAGGCGGTGTGGTTTCATCCAGTGTGGCGTGATCGGGGACGGCCGCATAGCCATAAACGGAGAGCGACGACACCAGCACCAGCCGGGCCCCTTGCCCTGTCATGGACGCGATCAGATGCGCGGTGGCGTCTTGCGTATCCGCTGCGTGGCTGTCACCGGCACCCGCAGCCGCATGGATCACCGCGCAGGCGCCGGCCAGCACCGCATTCAGATCAGGGGCCTTTGCCAGATCGGCCTGATGCACCTCAACGCCTTCGTCCCACTCAGCAGGCAGATCGTGATCGCGGCGCACAACAGCACGGACCGGATGACCCGCAGCACGCGCCGCCGCGACACAGGCGCGACCCACGAACCCCGCCGCCCCGGTGATGACGATCGCCGCACTCATGGCAGCGGCGCCATCGGATCAAAGCGGGTGGTCGGCACATAGGGCATCTGGTCAAGCCCCCCGTCAAACCCCGCCTCGGCCCCACTCGGGTGCGTGCCGAAGTGACACGCCAGTGTCACTTCCGTGATGTGCAGCGCAAAATCAGCCCCGGTGTAGGGCGCACGGCCCTGCGCGATGGCCCGCGCCATATCCGCGATGGCGCGGCAGAAATCCCGTGTTTGCGATCCGCGGTAGCCCACGATCTTTTCCGGCCCGCCCCGCTTGGGCAATTTGCGCCCCCGCTTTTGCAAGAACCGCCGCCGCCTGATGGTGCGATAGGTTTGCAGGCGGATGTCGGAGGTATCACTGCGTGGATCATCCACGGTCAGCACACCCTCATCCCCAAAGAGGCGCAATTGATGGTCATGATCGGCATAAAGCCCGTTGGTCAAGCGCGCCACCACACCGCTTTCGAACCGTAGCGTCGCAACGGACAGATCAGGGGCGGGATGCAGGTCAAGCCCGGGGATCTTGTCCGGCATCAGTTCTTCGGTATGGGCAGTCATGCGGGTCACGGGGCCAAACATCGCACAGAGCCATGTGAGCACATAGCCCGAATGTTCCACCGTGCAGCCGACCTGGTATTCATCCACCGCAGGCCAGGCGACACCGGCCTCGTTGATCCATTTGGCGACAGGCGCGCGCGGGACCATCCCATCTTCCATCGCGGCATGCACGAGACGGATGCGGCCCGCGCCACTCTCCTGCACGGCATGCCAGAGAGTCTGGGCGACGGGGTTCAGCAGGGTGCAGGGTGCGGAGACAAGATGCACCCCGCCAGCCTTGGCCAATGTGGTCAATTCACGCGCCTGATCCAGCCGCATGGCCAGCGGTTTTTCGCTATAGACGTGTTTCCCCGCTGCCAGCAGGGCGCGGGTGGTTTCGAAATGTTCAGACGGGTTTGTGAGGTTCAGCACGATGCCGGTCGCCGGATCCTCCAGCAGGGCCTGAAAATCGGGATAGGCCCTGGCACCAGTCAGCCGCGCCATGGTCTCACAGCGCGAGCGTTCGCGGTCATAAACACCGACCAGCCGCAAGTCGGGATGCATCGCAAGCGTCAGGCGGTACATATTGGCGACATAACCGCAGCCAAGGATCGCAATCTGGGGAAGACTTTGGGCGTTCATTACCGATACCGGGTTTCAATGCGGGCAAGGTGTACCCCGATTGCCCGGTATCTGTATAGGGGCCACGGCTTTGTAAGTTACCAAAGTGTGATGGTATTTTCACGGGTCTCGGCTTGCGATTTGCCGGATGCGATCGTCAAAGGGGGGGTCGTCTGGCGGTCCGCTGATCGCGCACCGCCCCCGGTCAATCGTTGCCTGCCTGCATTTGGCCGATGACGATTCTCGCCGGAAAGGTCCTGCAATGGCAAACCCCTTTCCGATCAAACCACCGTCAGCCCGCGTGCTGCCAGACGGGTGCGGCTGCGGTCGTAGATCTCTGTCAGTTCAATTTCGGTCTTGGCGCTGTCAAAGAGGATCGCCTCTGCGATGGAAATCTGGCCGCTGAAATTGGCGCGGTCGAAATGCAGGTTGCCGATCCCGATGGTGCGCGGCGAGGTCGTCTGGGCCGATGTGCCGGTCAGGACGTCGTGGCCTGCCCCATTGCCTGCAAAGAGCACATAGTTGCCCGTTGCCACGTTCTTGGACACGGCCGCAAAGACAAACTGGGTTCTGTAGGGGGATGCCGAACTGATCGCTGGATTGCCCCACCCGCCGCGCATGTTGGCGTAGATGCCCGTGGTTGCGCTGGTATAGGGCGAGACGCCATTGCTGCCCGATGTGGTGAGCGTGCCGCCGATCATGGAGTTGGCGCTGCCCGCCAGCTGGAACACAAAACACATGGTCTGCGCATCCGCCTCTGCAATCCCTGTATCGCGCCCCTGCCTGATCCCCGCAGGGCTGGTCATATAGGCAGCCTCCAGGGCATGGGCGGGGCCTGTTGCGATCCGCCCACTGACCAGATCGGCATATGTGGGATTGTCGGCGCCAAAGAGCCAATGGGCCTGCGCACCCGCCTCGGCCACAGGGCCGGTCGCGGGGGCCGCAGGCGTCGCGCTCTGTGGGGGGGTGGC
The DNA here is from genome assembly GCF_000014045.1 of Roseobacter denitrificans OCh 114. Classification (NCBI taxonomy): domain Bacteria; kingdom Pseudomonadati; phylum Pseudomonadota; class Alphaproteobacteria; order Rhodobacterales; family Roseobacteraceae; genus Roseobacter; species Roseobacter denitrificans. The sequence continues at coordinate 2,461 of NC_008387.1, read as the reverse complement.
CGCCCCCGTTCCGGTGCCATTCACCGCGCGCACCCGGTAGGCATAGGTCGTGCCATTGCTCAGCCCGCTGTCGGTATAGCCAGTGGTGGTGCCCGTGCCGTCGGCCAAGGCTGCAAAGCCGGACCCGCTGTCGCGTTCGATGATGTAATCGGACAGGGCCGTGCCACCGGTGTTTGCAGGTGCGCTCCAGGACAGGGTGACCTCTGTGTCACCTGCAACGGCGCTGAGGCCCGTGGGGATGCCCGGCGCGCCGGGCTGGTTCGCGGCGGCGCTGGCAAGGGCGGCAGCATAGCGCGCGCCAAGGGTGCGGAAGGAAGCCGCATCAAAATGATTGGCGTCCGTCAGGCTCAGATCAGCGGTGGGCGCAAAGGCCGTATAGGGCACACGACCCGGCGTGGCGGCGATGATCCCGGTGATGGCATCGCGTCCCGCATTGCCTGCGGCCAGCCCGCCCAGAATGAAGGGGGTCGTGGGTGTCGCCGCCGTTACATCGCGGCGCAGACCCGCGATCAGATTGTCGAGCAGACCGCCATAGGTGCCGGGAATGCCCGTATCCGTCTCTCCCTGATGCCACAGGAAGCCCTGGAACAGAAATTCGGGATTGGCGTTCATCGCCGCGTTGATCCGGGCGGTTTCGCGATTGTAGAGCCAGTCGCCCGGGTTCCATGCGCCGTTTGAAAATCCGGTGGCCCCCTGCGCGCAGGGGATGAACAGCAAGGTGACATCGGGCTTGTCCGAAAGGTAGTCGATCGCAAACTGGATATCGAGCCCCATGTTCCCCAGCCTTGCGCCCGTATGCGCCAGCGGGCGCGACGTCGCAGGCCCGTCGGCGGGGTTGCGGGCCGGGATGATGGCGCCGTCCTCGTCCCCGCCCCGCCCGATCTGCAGCGTGCCGTCGGGCCATTTCGCGCCGCCATCAAAAGCGGCACGGCCGATCATGTTGGACTGGCCCATCAGCGCAAAGACATGGGTCTCGCGCGGTTGCGCTGCAGCCTGCGGCGTGCCGATCACGCCGGTGCTGAGCTGGTAGACCACCAGTTCGGTGTCATTGCTCAGCCCGGTGACGGTCAGGTTCAGATCGGTGGTCGAGATCGCATTGCTCAGCGTGGTGAGCCTGCCCCCCTGCACATCTGCGGATGGGACGATGAGAAAATTGTCGGGCATGTCGCCTCCTTAGGGGGTGATCGTGAGGGTGGCGTCGCCAAAAAGGGCGGTGAACGCGGCGGTGGGGGCTGGGCGCTGAGGGGTGATCTGTACCGATCCATCCCCAAAACTTACTGTCAGGGGCAGACCGGGGGTCGCGCCCTGCACGTCAGGCAGACCCGTCTGCACCATGCGCGACAGCAAGGATGTGGTCAGCGGCCCAAGCGGCAGAGGCGCAGGCGTCATGTGTTCAGCGTCACTTCGAATTTTGCCGCACCCGTGGCGATGATCCTGATGGGGGGCGTGTTGGCGCGCTCCACTCGGGTGGGGCCGGCCTGTGTCAGCGTGTATTCCGCCGCATCCGGCGTGACCCAGTTGCCCCCGCTGTCGCGAAACTGGATCTGGGCAGACCCGCCATTTGGTTCCACGACGATGGTCATTGGCCGGTGGTGTTGCTCTCCGGGGTCAATATCAAAGGGGGTCGTGCTGTCGTTCCATGCCATGGTGTGGTCCTTTCGGGGGTAGGGCGGCGGTGACATCCGGGCGCGGGCCGCTTGCCTGTGCCCGCGCGGCAGGGCTGCGGGCGGCGCAGGACGCCCCGTCTGTCACTGCCGGAATATGCGCGCAGCATCGCAAGGCAGTGTAAGCGGCGCGCTAACAGACCAGACGGTGGCGCAACCTCTTGTTAAGGCATGTCGCGGTTTGCCCCGGGCCTCAAATGTCACCCAACGCGTGGAAACCCCTGAGTGCAGACAGCACCGGGTGCGCCGGCTTTGACGTAAAATACTGCGCCACAAGGTTTGAAATCGGAGATTTCGCGTGCGAAACCGCTGCATTCTCCTTAGAAAGCGCGCAGGACGCTGCCCTTCACGGGGTTGCAGGACATACAAGGAACAGGACATATGAAGATAGCGGTTGCAGGCATAGGTTATGTGGGTCTGTCCAACGCGGTTCTGCTGGCGCAGGACCACGTTGTGGTCGCGCTTGATCTGGATGCGGACCGCGTTGCCGCGCTCAATGCCGGGCAGGCCCCGATCATGGACCCCGACATCGAGGCGCGCCTCGCACAAGGGGGCTTGAACCTCACGGCGACGCTGGACAAGGCCGCCGCCTTTGAGGGGGCCGATTACGTGATCGTGGCGACGCCTACGAATTACGACCCGAAAACGGCCTTCTTTGATACCTCGTCGGTGGAGGCCGTGATCGCCGATGTGATCGCCCTGAACCCCACCGCCACCATCGTGGTCAAATCGACGATCCCCGTGGGTTTTACCGACCGGGTGCGCGCCGAGATGGACACCGATCAGGTGATCTTTTC
>NC_008386.1 GCF_000014045.1 Roseobacter denitrificans OCh 114 | reverse complement strand
TGAAGGTGGTCTCTTTGATCCCACGCAGAAGCGCCAAGGCGTCACCGAACAAAAGGATAGGGATGATGTTAAAATTCATGTGCCAGGCGTCGCCATGTACGAATACATGCGAGGCAATGCGCCAGGGTTCATTGCGCCAGTTCAGCGTGAACCCAAGCGCCTCGATGGCCTCAGCGCGGATCGTCAGATTAAACGCATCCGCCGTGATCAACACGCCCTCGATGAGTATGATCGTCAGACAGAAGCCGCGCAGTGTCGGATGAAGATCAAAGGGCGACATGGGCAGCGTGACTTTCACGCGCCCCGTTTCCGCAAAGGTTTATTGTCGCCATAAGCATCTGGCCAGTTTACCTCGGCGCGAAGGCGCGCTTTTTCAATCGCTCGCTGCACCGGCGAATGCGTTGTCAGGTGGTCCTTCAAATCCTGTACGGCGGCGGCTTCCAGATCTTCATCCATGTCTTCGTCGAGACTTCTTGCTTTGGATGCTGCTTTTGCACGTGCAATCGCGCGCATGCGTTTGGACAGTGGTTTCGGTACGCTGTTTGTGGTTTCTGTTGCCACCGGTGCCGGTGTGGGCTGGGTTGGCCCCACATCCTTTCTGGTCGACGCATCGTAATCTGGTTCAGACGGTGGCGGTGATGCTGGTGCGTCCGGAGGTGGTAGCAATATGACCTTGGCTGGCGCTTCTTTGGTGCTGGACGGGTCGGGTGCAGGAAGGTGCTTGCGACGCGCCTCTGTGTCGTCAATGAGGCCGGGATCATGTGCCGCCACGAATAGACGTATACGTGTATCTGCTTCGTCGCCCTCAAAGAGGCTGGGAGGCTCTGGCAGCGGGCCGGTCTGTGCTTCAAAGATCGGGCACAGCTCCTTGTCTTCGTAGTATTTCACCTTGTCGGTGCGTACCGGGTCCTGGTTCTGGATCAGCGCAACAATCGTGTCCTCGCCCAATTTACGCAGTTCCTCGGGCCGAATGAGCCTGGCCCCTTCTTCGCGCTCCTGCACGTTGGACTTCATGAAGTCATTGGTCTGCCATGATTTACTGCGCGCCCTGCGGGTGAAATCACCGATCGCGCGCGAGATATAATCCGGCGTGTCCTTGTCCGCCGGGGCCATGAAAAGCTGAAGGCGGCAGTTTGCGAGGAAATTCTGCGCACCGTCCTGCCCGTAAATCTGCAAGTTCGACAGCGATTGAACAATGATCATCAAGCGCCCGCCGTATCCTCGTAACGTGGTGATGGCCTGGCTCAAAGCATCCATGCGCCCGAGGGAGGCAAATTCATCCAAGAGAAACAAAACCGGGAACGGCTCATCCGCTTTCGGCATTTCCCGCTGCGTGATGGCAACCGCTTGCTGGAACATGAGGCGAATGAGCGACGACAGCGGGTCCAAATCATTCGGGCCGACAACAAAATAAATCGACGCAGGCTGACGTCGCAGATTGGTGAAGGTAAAATCGGACTGCGCGGTCGCATCCCGCACCGCCGGGTCGGCCCAAAGGCTCAGGCCGCCATCCGACAACACTGACAAATAGGCGCTCAGCGTCCGGATGTCGGTCGAGGCCATCCGGTTGAAGATCGACACCGCTTCGGGCGCCTGAGCCTTGGCCGCCATTGTCTCGAAGTTCGAGTGCGCCTGTCCGTGCTGCGATATCAGGTCGTGCACGGCGGCAATCGTCGGGGTCTCCTGCTCGATTGCGTACACCACGGAGGCCGCAAAAATCTCTCTGGCCCCTTCCAGAAAGCCTTCGGCACTTTTGGATTTTGCAATGATAAGGCTGGATGCAAGGCGGCGCGCCTCTGTGAAACGCCGCCGATCCGCCACATGTGTCACGATGTCAATCGGGTTGTAGCGATGGGTGCGCCCGTCTTTGTCATAGGGCGCAAACTTGAACACCGCATCACCCATTGCGGCCCGGTGCCGCGACGTTGTCTCAAAGTTCTCGCCCTTGACGTCCAGACAGACCACGGACCCGTTGTAGGTCAGAAGAGTTGGGATCACGATCCCGATGCCCTTGCCCGAGCCTGTTGGTGCTGCAATGAGGCTATGCGGAATCTCGGTGGATGTCAGATAGGCGCGTCTTTTGTTGGGCGACCCGAACTTCGCGAATACCGGTCCCTGCACCTCCGCGAGCGGGGCCACCAGGCCCGCCTTCTTCAAGTCCCGTTCCTCGGCCCACCGCGCAGATCCGTGACTGGCTAGCTGGGGACGATAGCCGATGGCGACGGCGGCTATAACGGACACCAGCCAGACAGCACCACCCGCGAGCGCGGCGGTCTTGAAAGGTTCAATGCTGCCGGTGATCCAGGGCGCAAAATAGAGAAGCGTGTCCAGCTCAACGGTTGTGATGCTCAGGCCGGAAAGCCACAGCGCACAGGCCCCGGCGGCAACAAGGGCCGGGACCGACCCGACAATAGCGCCGACGCCGGCGAAGACGAGAACATCTGCGGTGGTTTTGTTCATGACATCCTCCTACAGGCCGAACCCGTCATCATCGCGCTCCTGCAACCGCTGGCGATCCTCAAGGGCAAGTTGTTCGCGGGCCTCGCGCTCAAGCCGCCGCTGCGGTTCCAGGTCCTCTTTTCTGTCCTGCTCCAAATCTTCTTTTTTGTCCCGCTGCCTGCTCTGATCCTCAAGGGCATTGCTGTCGTACTCCCGCTCGATGCGGTTATACGCGTCCCGGCGCTCTTGCTCGAAACGGTCCGCTTCACGCTGATCGGCCTCCGGGTCGATGGACTGATAGGACGGGGTGTCTTTTGTGTCGTCACGATCGAGTGCTGCACGTATCTGAGGCCCAAATCGGTCTACGGTATCGCGCACAAGGATGGTGGCGCGCTGTGCGTCCTCTGCAGAGAGCCTGCCGGACTCAATGTCTTCGACGGCGGACGAAAGCTCTTCAGCCAGTTGCACGCCCCGAAGGGTCTTTTGCTCACCGGAAAGCGCCATACCGCGCGCAGCAATCAACCCCTCAAACCGCGAAGCATCGGGTCCGTCTTCCTCCAAAGGACCTGGCCATTGATTATCGACCTTATTGATTGCTACGGGGGTATCGCCCTCTCTCTGCTGCATGATGCGGCTGGCGCCCAGTTCATAAGCTTTCGCGGTAGCCTCTTTGAAGTCGTTGAACCTGTACTCGGTCTCCATCATCGGATCGTAGATGGTGTAGCGATCATCGCGCAGTTCATTCGACACACGCTGCTCAATATCGGCGACGACGGCTTCCCGATTTTGCTGTTGTTCCTGCGGAAGGTTCTGCTCGGAGGCTTGTCCATCTTCAGAGAATGTAGCGGCAATCCTTTCCAGCCGCCTTTCTGCGGCCCGGTATGCCTCGCTGATGCGGCTGTGCGCCATCTCAAGCGCATGACGCGCTTCTTCCTCTGTTTCTGGCAGCTCATTCGCCGCGTCACGTGCACGCGCGCGCCGCTCATAGTCGAGCATCCGCCATTGCCGCGCCAACCCTTCGGACACGCTCTTTTGACCGTAGCGCGCCGCTACCTCGTCAGGATCGAGACCGGCTTCCTCCGCGATCCGATTTGCTTTCTCGGTGGCCTCGCGCCTAATGGCATCGGCCTCCGGGTCGCCGCCTTCGGCTCTGATCCCACGGTAGCTTTCGGCACCCTCCTCAACGGTGAAGGACTGGAGCTGCCTTTCATCGGGCAGGAGCACCGCCGCTTCCCGGCGCAGCTCTGCCGTTTGGCGTTGCAAGGCGACGCGCTCCGCCGGGTCCGCAACATCCGAGATGTCGCGATCCATATTGCGGAAACTATCGGTTATGGCAGAACGTGCTTGTTCATACTGCTCAGACATATCGTTCATTTCCTCGATCATAGTTGCATTGAGTTCGGTTCGCGCGGCAATCTGGTGCCCGGCGCGCAGCAGCCCGACGATCCTTGCGATAGACTGCGCCACAACCGGCGTCGTCTCGATCACGGTTGCTTCCGTCTCAATCTGCCTGCTGAACTCAAGGATCGTCGCCGCTGTCGCGATGGCCGTGATTTCCGTATGCGTGGGCGCTTGCGCCGTCGGGCCGCGCCCCTCGGTGTCAGCCCGCAACCGTGCATCGGGCACGGGCCGGTCCTGAATGCCCCGCGCAAGGCGCGGCGTTGCTTCAAGGATGATCCCTTCCTCTGCCGCCACCTCGACCTGCAGCTGGCGCATGCTGTCGTAGTTGATCAGTGACCGCCGCGAGACCTTGAGCCACTGCCCGTTTTCCAGACCCCGCCGCGCCACCACCACATGCGTGTGGGGATGCGCCGTGTCCCGATGATCCGCCGTGTAGTAGTCAAAGCGGTCGCCCAGAGCACCGCTGTCGAACATCCTCTCCGCCCAGGCCCGCCCTGCACGCGCCGCAGCCTCTGGATCAGTGTCGATGGGGAAGGACACGACAAAATGCGATGTCATGGGATAGGATTTACCGGTGTCCCTGAGCCCCCATGCCTGCGCCATCAGGTCTTTCTGGTCGGAGTCCACATCGAGGCCGAAAAACCCTTCCGAGCGCTGCAAAACAACACTGCCATCCTTTTCCAGATATTCCATCTGCGCCTTGAGGCCCTGGGTGTTGTTCGCCCCACCTTTGTTGATCAGCTTGACCAGGGCCTGCGGGGACTGCCGCCCCACCCGGAAGGCAAGCCCCGCACCGGCACCGCGCCGCTTGCGCTGCTGATCCATCACATATTGGATGTGCAGGGCCTTTTTTGCGTTGCCCGCTTTATAGACCGCCCAATCCTCGCCCATCACCGCATCGAGCACGCTTGGCGCGCCCGTATTGTTCGCCGCCTGCTGAAGGTAGTGCAGCACAGAGATGGACGGCTTCGCGCTCATTCGGACGACGCCTTCTGCAATCGCTCCAACCCATCGGACCGCCGCCGCGACACCTCCATCAAGGGCGCAAGTACTGCGCTCAGCTTTGACAGTTCCAACCCAAGCACTTTTCGTTCAGCCATGAAACTGTGATAGGCCGGGTCGTGCGTCCGGTTCGCCGCCTTGGCAATCTGATTGATATTCGTCGCGACACCTGCAATCGCTCGCGACATGTCCCTCAAGAGCTCTACAGTCTTGGCATCATTCTCGACAAAACCGCCGATCCGGCGCGCGGCAATCCGCAAGGCACGGTTCCGGTTCAGGCCAAGCTCCGCGATCTGAGCGTCAAATTCCGCAAGTTCCGCTTCCGTCATCTTCACGGAAATCACCTTGTCGACCCGCGCTGGCCCCGCCGCACCGTCCTCAGCCTCACGCCAGCGCCCCCGGATCATCTTGCGATTTTTCCATGGCGTGTTGTCTTTGCTCTGGTTGTTCATTGACACCTTGCCCTGGTTGAAAGACCCGCCAAAGAAAGCAGCACACCAAAAGTTCTACTTTTGTATATATCCTGCTACGACACTTACTTTGGCTGTCTTCCTTTTTGAGCAACGCGTCGCCTGAGGTGACGAAATCATGCCGACGCGCGGAATAGTGGAGTGTGTCGTCTGGCCTCAAGACGCGCTCAGAGCCCCTCACGGGCGTATAATTCGGTGCCCTTCAGCCCTCCCTGCTTTTGACCTTTCCGCCCTCCCGCACGTTGGTCTTTAAGCTCTTTAGCCCTGCTGGTCCGACGCTCTTTGTGCCTTTGGCGCGAACAGCCTTTTGTCCTTTGTGCCAAGCGGCCTTTCGCAACACATGCCTCTACGCTTTTCCGCCGATAACCCTTCCTGCCATGCGGTCTGATTGACTTACGCCCGACCGCCCGCCAGCGTCGCCGGACAAAAACCTGTATCGCGCTGACGGCCTTTTGCACTGCTGACTGACCCGCATCAATATCGCTATGAACAAGGGACGCAAATGAACCTCATCACGTTTGCTTCACTCAAAGGGGGCGCCGGTAAAACAACCTCGCTGATGGCCGCCTGTGGCAGTCTCGTTTCACGAGGAACGCGTGTTGGATTGTTTGAAGCCGACGACAACCAGCCGCTACATGCATGGCGCGAATATGCGCAGGGAAAGGGCACGTGGAATGATGCTTGCGAAATTGCAAACGCAATGGATCTCGCAGCTTTCGAGCAAGCCTATGAGCACTTTGAGACATCAGGATACGATATCGCCCTTGCGGATACGCAAGGCGGCGGCAGCGAATTCAACGCCACGATCATCGCCAGCTCCGATCTGATCGTCATCCCCTCTGCACTCACGCGACTGGATCTGGACAGCACCCTGGACACATATGCCGTGGTCGATGAGATCCTGGAGCAGACAGAAACCCCGGACATTCCGGTGGCCATCCTCATCACCCAAATGCCCAGCCGGCGGCTGACATCAGCCCAGAGCTTCTGTCTCGACATCATAGAACAGTTGCCTTCATTCGATTGCACGTTGCCCTACCGCAGCGCATTCGCAGACATCAAAAGTCTGGGGATGCTTCATATCTATCGGGAGGCACTCTCGCAGATTCCATCCAAGCGGATCGCGGCAACGCACATCACAACAGCAATCGCCGATGCAGACAGGCTGGCTGATACTCTGCTCGAAGCTTTGGAGGCCCAAGATGCCCATCCGTAAACCAAACAAATCCTTTCAGGAAATTCGAGCCGATACCCTTGCTCATAAAGGCCACTTAACCGCAGAGCGCGGGCAAAAAACGTTGAAGGGTGACGCGAGCGGCCATGAAACAAAAGTAGAGACTGTCGCAGCCGCCGCGATACCAGCCGCGCGACAATACGAAACCACATCCTTGCCAGTCTTCATGCCAGAACCATCACAGAATTCTGGCAACGGCGCAGAAGACCCGGCTTTGGGGCCAAAGGCGACGGAACAAACGAACACCATCATCTCCAATCCTCACGACACTGTCAGAACGCGGCTGATCTTTCCGCACCCCAAACCCGGTGTCAGTAAGACCTACGATCAGGTTGCGGCTGCAATGGGCCGGGACATTGCTCTGAAAGCGCTCGTGACAGATGCCATAGCAGCTCTGGCCGAGGTCGATCATCTGACCGTCACACCCGACACGGATTTATTCGCAAACGACAAAAGCAATCGCCTCAGAACAAACCGCCTGCTGAACCGGGCGCTGGTTGACGAATTGCGTCAGGAGCTTGACCCCTATAACGTCCTCTCCGACTACAGTATCGGCATAAAACTCGGCCAGCTGATCCTCGCCAACTATCTCGGTGGTAAAGGGGAGCTGCACTGATCGATACCTCCGAACAATTGAGCGAGCACGATGCTGATCTTTGGGCCCTTTGGTATGGCTTCAGTGACGCAGACGAGCTCATAGAGTGGGGGGACCTGGCCACAGCCAACTGCGCAAACACGCGTGACCCATCACCGTCCTGCCCGGTGAACCCGCCCACAAGGCCTCCGATATATATCGTCTCCGGCCCTGTGGACGGCTTCACCTAATCCTCACAGGTCAACGCCGGTTTCGACGTTCTGGACAGAGTGCCGCACGAGCGGCTTCCGCGCGAATAGCGCCAGTCCGATTTGGGCGGGCTTTGTCCAGCCTGAATCGGACGATCCCGCACGACCCCCAATTATCAACGCATCGCTCGAATTGATCCGGATCGCTTCCGCCGCACGTTCGCACGAGGGGCAGGGCCGCTGATGCGACCCTGCCGCGCGGGGGTCCGGCTTAGAGTTTCACCCATTCCCGCTGCATGAAACGGCTGATCCGGCACGCCATGCCCGTCTTCTTACAAAGAAAGCGGCTGGTGATGCGCCGTGCTCCTGCAAATCGTTCCCGTTGCACCGTGAACGTGTCGCGCGTGATGCCATCGTTGAACGTCAAAGGTTCGGCAAGCTGGATCGTGTCACCATGCGCAATCTTGCGTGCCGATCGTCTGGCGGATGCCTTGCATCGTTCGCGCCATGCCAGCGCATAGTCCTTTGTCGTCGGTGATAACAGGTCCAGCAATTTATGGGGGGCCTGCGCCTCACATGGCCCCATGCTTTCCTCCATATCCTTATAGCACCACTCGCCTTGCGCGCGCCGTGTCAGGATCACGGCAGCAAACACATAGCGCCTTAGCGCGTCCACCGTGTATCCGTGAGGTTCTGCGGTGCCGGTTTTCAACGTCACTTCGACGGCCAGATACCAGACCGATCCCTTGCGGGTGGTCAAGACGGGCCGCATGGCCCTGTCTTCGTTCTCGAAAGTTACAAGACGCTCAATCTCGGCGCGCTCGTCACGGGGCGGGGTATGGGGACAGGTCCAACCCATTATGCAGCCTCCCCTTGCTGTGCGGCTTGCGTCACGGTCAAAATATGATCGAAGGCTTTTTGCGCCTGCGAGGCGGCGGCAAAGATCGCGTTTTTATCCTCTTTCAACGCCTTCAACCAGCCCTCAACATAAGCCGCACTTTGATCAAAATGCGGCTCAAACCCCAGATGCACGGCCAGAAACGCGCTGAATATCTCGGCTTCCAACTCGCCAACCGCGTATTCGGCTTTGGTCGTGAATTTCTTCTGGGTGCCGATGCGGTGATCCGCCAGAAAGTAATGGCCAATTTCATGGGCCAAAGAGCCGTAGTATCCGGCGGCGACATAGAAGGTGGCAATCGGGGGCATGTGGACGTGATCTTTTTGCGGGCAATAATAGGCGCGGGGGTCGGCGCTGGTGATGATCTGCGCCCCTGACGCGGCAAAGAACGCCTCAAGGGCCGGGTCCGCCTCGGTGCCAAGATCGCGCGGCGGCTCTGTGCGCACATAATAATCTTCCGGCAACCCTTTGATCTGATCCGCATTGAACACGCTGAACGATTTGGCAAAGCGGCTCTGCCGAGTCTCGGCTTCCCCGTTTGCGGCCTCAGTTTCCTGCTCAAAAGTGCCGTAGTAGACGGATTTGGTTGATTTCGATCCCTTGCGCACGCATCCGCCAAGGTCCAACGCCTGCTTAAACGTCATCCAGCGCGCCGATGCGAAACCCTGCGCCGTGGCCGATGCCCAGAGCATCAGCACGTTGATGCCGCGATATGGGTCGCCATTGTGACGCAACGGGAAACAGGCACCACCCGTCTCCCCGGTCCACGGCTTGCGCCATGGCGGTGTGCCCGCTTCAATCTGCGCAATAATTGTGTCTGTTACGTGCTGTTTGATATCGAAACGCTCTGTGGTCATAGGTCAATCCTTCGCGGTGTGGGTGGGGTCTGCGCCCCTTTGGTGTCTGGTTTTGAGCGAAGCGCGTAAGCGCGTCCGTCTCTAAAACCTGACCCACTGGCGAAGTGCCGGAGGTAGCAAGTGCAGCCACAATCGATGGAAAGTGGTGCGGCCCGCAGGCGCAGCCGAGGACACGGTTTCTGTCTATTATGGTTGCGCGCGCGAGAACCCAGCGGGTTCTTAGCAAACGTCCCGCAGCGGCGTGTCGCGCTTGCGCGACCCCCAAGGGACCATGAACACTCAGTGATCAGGAACCCAAAGTTGTTCCTTTTTCAGTTCTTAAAATGTCATTAAATCAATGGGGCAGTTTTCGAGCTGCGCAGCCAGTCTTCCTTTTTGGCAGCATAATCTTTCCCTTCGGCAACCGCCAAGCAACCGACCTTCGCAGCACCGTGCCTGAACTTAAACAATGCGGGACAAAACCGTCATTCGTTCTTTGCTCTTCGCTGGTGCAGCATTCATTCGCGATTGCAGCATATGCATCACTGCAACGCAGCGGCCGTCATAAATCCGGTCATTCGTGTGTGTTGCTCTAGTTTGACCCGAGACCGTGCTTTTGCTGCATTTCATTTGGACCCGAAACACGTGAGTTAGGGCTCAAGCTATCACGCCAAGCTCTCCACACTGCGCCCGGCTCGCGCCAGAGCAGCAGTCTAATCCCTGAATTCCGTCGGGTACGGGGTTCCTCGTTCTCGGCGTGGAAAACACTCTCTTTCATCGAATGAAAAGTGTCCATCAACCCGAGGGAACTCCAACGCAGATTTTGCCGAGTATTACTTCTTCGCGTTCTGTCTAAATCGACCAGGTGTCGTATTGAAGCGCCGTTTGAAGCTTTGCGTAAAATGCGCCTGACTAGAAAAGCCGACTTGGTATGCAATATCCGATACCGAAGCTGATGTTTCAGACAGGAGTTGATGTGCTTTTTCACACCGACGCCTTTGAAAATAACCCCAAACGGTTTCGCCTGTTGCGGCTTTGAACCTGACCGAAAGTCGGCTCGGAGACATGCAAGCCATTTTGGCGAGCTTTGCCACGGTCAAGGAATTGACGCAATTTGCGTCGATGTAGTCTATCACAACTGCAATACGATGATCGATGGTTGTGAGTAAGTCGAGGTGCTCTTGATGATCGCGCACACGCTGGTCTGCAAGAACATTGATGAGTTCTAGTGTCGGCTCTAGAATCTGTGGTGTCGAAAAAATGGATGACCAAGCGCGCCGCATTAGTTGTGAAATTAAGCTGTCTGAGAGGCGTTGTGGTTTGGGCGGAGCAAGGGAGCGTTCCAATTCTAAACTCAATACACGTCCCGAAGAAGCCGCTTTAAGACCATTTCCTAACGGCAAAAGGGCCAGTTCGCCCTCGAACAGTCGTGTTTCAAGGTCTGAGATGGCTAAGCCATTTGGCGGGCATTCGAGTACAAGCGCAAGTTCACATAACCGACGCTCGGGCCATGTGTCACCACGTGACAGTTTGAGCAATCTGAGCCTATTATGAACAGGCAGATTAATGTCACTTGATTGCTGCGGCGATAAAGTGTGTTGTTGCTCCATGTCGCACTTAAACTACGCAATGAAAAAAACGTATTCCGAGCGAAGGGCGTTCTGCATTTGCAAATGTTGAAAGCTCGACGATTTCGGAACGGATTCTTGACGTTGGGTTTTGTGTCAGGTTAGCGGTTACCGGATATCCTCAAGGACGAGAAGGCTTGCGAGTACGAGCGCCGCTTCAGCAACTTTTTCTGATCCGTGCCATGCCCGGCGGCATACCAGACCTATCAGCGGGTCCGCGAGCGGTCTGGCTGGGGGGCAAACGGAGAGAGCTGGTAGTTCAACGCGCAAACCATTCATGTCGCCGCTGATTTGCAAAGACGTTTTGGCAGGCACAAGGAATATGCCAAGTACACGAGGATCGCGACTGTCTTCAGCACCACCTGCCCAGAGTATACAACCTCGTCCCGACATGCGTACAAAGACTTCCGATGACTGGCCTGCTGTGACAGAATCACCGTTGTGCAACGCAACGTATCGAAGGCTACTTGAAGCGAGTTCCCGAATGCTGTCATTTTGATTGGTGTTCATTTGCTGTGTCGCCATCCTGCGATCATTAAGGCCGAAACTACGAGTGCGCAGCGTTGTTCGTCTTCCAAAATCGTAGACGCCAGAAAAGCCAGACGACGATCGTGGAAGAAAAAGCGAAGCAACGTACTAGATTGAAAATCTGATATAAGGAAAAATATGCATCAAAAATAACCAACGCTTCAAAATGGTGAGCCGAGCGCGGAAAGGAGAAAAGCAAAGTGAGCATTCAAAACGCTCCTTCAACGGCCGGTTTCTATGCCGCCCCAGCTTCGCCGTACATGGCCTTCCTACAGGAGCACCGTGTTGGCGGGTTGACGCCCATAAATCTTATGCGCTCACAACAGGAGGTGAGTGAAAACACCTATCTACCTGTTCCAGAGGTTACGCTGATGCTAGCCTGGGCGTTAGACGTGCCTCTAGGCGAAATCGCTTTTGCGAAGGACTGCGCTTCTCAAAGCCATATGACAGATACGTTTCGCAGCGTCCTCAGCACGACTCCGGGCAAATGGCGTGCGGAGGTACGGGCATGAGCAACCAATGCGTACCCTCGATAGCGAATTTCTATGCGGACCCAACTTCTCCGTACTCCGCCTTTCAGCAAGAGCACCGCTCGGGCGGCTCCATGCCAGTCAGGATGTTTCGTGCGGAGCAGCAAGCGCATGAGCTTGTTGATCCAGCCGTACCGGAAGTTGTGCTTTGCCTATCGCTACGGTCTGACATGCCATTTCAGTGGGATATTGGGGATAGTTGGGCGAAAGAGCAGCAGATGCGATCGGGTGACTTCGACCTTGTTCCGCCCAATACAGAGGCCCGTTTTCGATGCCGCGGAGATCATGAAATTCTCATGGCGGCAATTCCTGCTGGCCCGCTTGCCGACCTTCTTGACACACACCGAAAGGGCCCACTGTCGCGCCTTGATACACTGACCGGGAGGATGCTCTTTCGAGATGAGCAACTGCGTCGCATACTCATGCAAATGTGGACAGAGAGCGCCAGAACCGGAGGTGCTTCTGACCTTGTATTCGACGGCTTAACACAGGTTCTCATTGGCAGGCTTTTGGACAAAGCTGGCCAGCAACATCAGCCACAGAGAGTTTTTGCGTTGGATCAGGCCGCAATGACCCGAATCGAGTGTTTTGTCGAGGAGCAGTTAGCGGAGCGCATCACGGTGGAAACCCTCGCATCGGTTCTGGATATGCCCCGCTGGACCTTCGCCGACGCCTTCAAGGCCACCACCGGTGAGACACCCCACGCCTACGTGACAACCAAGCGCGTTGAGCGCGCCTGCGATCTGCTGCGCCTCGGTGACATGCCCCTAGCCGAGATCGCCTACGCCACCGGTTTCGCCTCCCAAAGCCACATGACCGACACCTTCCGCCGCGTCCTCGGCACGACCCCCGGCAAATGGCGGGCCGAGTCGCGTAACTAGTTTGCACTTACGTCGTGCGGGCCATCTTCAAGTGAGCGTAGCACTGGACGCTCGATTTCGACCCAGGTGCAACGGTTCGCTACGTCTCTTCGAAATTGAACCCATCAATGTCTGCGAGGTAAGCCTCGAAGAAATCGGTGAAGGCCTCAACAAGTGGCGGTAGCGTTGTATAGGGCGGATAGTAGAGCGACAACCACAGCGATGACACTGCCCATCCTGGCAAAACTTCTTCAATAGTTTCGGATTTCAGCGCATCTGCCGCGATGAATTCCGGCAGCAGCACGATCCCGGCATCCCGCTGAATCATAGTGAGAAGGACATCTCCGTTATTGCTGACGAGAGCTGTTCCGGCCGTAAACGTATTTTTCATCCCGGCCTTATGCAAAGGCCAGCTTTCCGGTTCAACATCATGCCCGTACGACAAGCAGAAATTGCGGTCCAGTTGGTCAGGGTGTTCTGGGCGCGTGGTCCGATCAAGAAACGCCTTGGAGGCCACGACCTTGCGAGGGATTTCGCAGACCTTGCGCCAGATGGTGGATTTATCCTCGGGTGGGTTTGATATCCGCACCGCGAGGTCACACTCTTCAGCCATCACATCGACCAGCCGATCGGTCATTCGCACAACAAGGTCGATATTCGGATAGGCAAGCCGAAAGCTCTGGATCAGTCCGGGCATCAGCCGCAGGCCAAACGACATCGGCACGTTGATCGACAACCGGCCGCGAAACGGCTGTGTGTCCTGCGTGAGTTCCTCGCCCACCTGATCGAAGGCTTCCACAACGGGGCGATAGCGCGCCGCAACCAGGGCTCCATAGGAGGTTAGCGAGACATGCCGCGTGGTGCGCAAAAGAAGCTGTCGATCCAACTCCTCCTCAAGCTTGGCCACGATGCGGGTCACGGTTGCAGGCGTCATGTTGAGCGCCTTTGCGGCGCGCACGAAGCTTTCCTGAGCGGCAACTTCGAGGAAAACGCGGAGTGGTTTTAGGTCCTGCATAAAGACTATTACATTCATGATAACAGTAAATGCAATATTGTTGCTATTATCTTCTGTCTTTCTCGCCCCATCTTCTGCCTCAACACAACGCCGCTCACATGAGGTTCAAGATGGAAAAGCATATCAAAGGCCTGCACCACGTCACATCGATGGCGACGGATGCGCAGCAAAACAATGCCTTCTTCACCCAGACACTGGGCATGCGCCGCGTCAAGAAAACCGTCAACTTCGATGCCCCTGAGGTGTACCACCTTTACTACGGAGACGAAGTTGGCACGCCCGGCAGTGTCATGACCTATTTCCCATTTGGCCGCATGCCGAATGGCACGCGCGGTGCGGGTGAGGTGGGCGTGACCGAATTCGCCGTCCCACACGGAACACTGGGGTATTGGAAAGACCGCCTCTCGGCGCAAAAAGTGACCGGTTTGGCCGAGGATACGTTCCTTGGCGAGAACCGTCTGTCATTCGATGGCCCCGACGGTGACGGCTTTGCCTTGGTGGAAACCGGTCCTGCGGGGCGGACGGCTTGGACCGGGACGGATGTTCCGGTAGATGCGGGGATCCTCGGGTTTAACGGCGCGCGCTTCCGTCTGCGGGACGCGGCGGCCACCGGCGAATTGCTGGGCTTCATGGGCTACCAAAAGGACGAGACGGACGGCAACGTAACCCGCTACCGGATTGAGGGCGGCAATGCTGCCGACACCATCGATCTGGAGGAAATCCCGGGCGCCAATGCTGCGCGTCAGGGGGGCGGGTCTGTGCACCACATCGCCTTCGCCGTCGAAGACCGCGCCGCGCAATTGGAGGTCCGCAAGGCCCTGCTCGACACTGGCTATCAGGTCACGCCTGTGATCGACCGGGACTACTTCTGGGCGATTTATTTCCAGACCCCCGGCGGTGTGCTGTTCGAAATTGCCACCAATGAACCCGGCTTTGATCGCGACGAAGACACCGCAAACCTCGGTCAGGCGCTGATGCTGCCGGATCGCTACAAACCCTACCGCGACAAGATAGAGCCGCGGCTGCCTGAACTTTCGTAAGGAGACCTGTAATGTCGACAGATACCTATACCGCTTTGACAAAAGTGCCGGAAGGCGATGCGCCGCTGGTGTTTGCCTTCCATGGCACCGGCGGGGATGAGCAGCAGTTCTTTGGACTGGCGCAAGAATTGCTGCCTGGCGCAGGCGTTGTCTCGCCGCGTGGGGATGTGTCGGAAATGGGCGCGGCCCGGTTTTTCCGGCGCACTGGCGAAGGCGTGTATGACATGAATGATTTAACGCGGGCGACGGATAAGATGGCGGGTTTTGTCGAGGCGTGGAAAGCCAAGCATCCGGGTCGCCCTGTCTTTGGGTTTGGGTATTCGAACGGTGCCAATATCTTGGCATCAACGATGATGGCGCGCCCCGACCTGTTCGACCGGATCGCCCTGCTGCACCCGTTGATCCCGTGGTCGCCGGATCCTGCGCAAGGTCTGGCAGGCAAGCAGGTGCTTGTGACCGCTGGCCGGAATGACCCCATTGGGCCGTGGCCTCTGACAGAGCGTCTCATCAAGTGGGTGGAAGCACAAGGCGCGACCGTGAGCACCGTGGTTCACGCGGGCGGTCACGAGCTGCGTGCAGAAGAGATCGACGCGTTGCGTCCGTTTTTTGAACACACATCGGTACCGCTCAACGCCTGACAATTGGAAAGTGAAAAGATCGAGGCTGAATGTGGAATCGGCTGCGATATCAGAGTGGTAAACACTAATTTGACAAAGTGTCGCAGGAGGAATTGAACGTGTCTTGGCAACCCTATGCAATCTCACTCGTGGTCGGACTCGGAGTAGGTGTGATCTACGGTCTTTTGACCGTGCGATCACCTGCCCCTCCTATCATCGCGTTGCTCGGCCTTTTAGGCATGCTCGCGGGCGAGGCGACAGTCCAATGGTTGCGCGGCCATTCCAGTGCTGTGGCCGACGCCCTGCACCTCAAATCCTTCTCCGTGGCCACCCGCCATGACGAAGACGAGAACCCCAAATCCTAACCCCAACTCTCGGAGACCAAAACTATGTCCAAAACCGAACTTCTCACCCCTGAAAACAGCCAGGTGATTTTTATCGATCACCAGCCGCAGATGGCGTTCGCCGTGAATTCCATCGACGGTCAGACGCTGAAGAACAACACAGTAGCGTTGGCAAAATCTGCAAAAGCCTTTGGCATTCCGACCCACATCACTACCGTGGAAACGGAAGCTTTCTCGGGCAACACCTACCCCGAATTGCTTGATGTCTTCCCGGAGGCCCCACTGCTGGAGCGATCCTCGATGAACTCTTGGGACGACCAGAAGGTCCGCGATGCGCTGGCCAAAGGTGCCGCCGAGGGCCGCAAAAAGATCATTGTATCCGGCCTTTGGACCGAGGTGTGCAACACCACATTCGCGTTGAGTGTTCTGAATGACACCGACTACGAGATCTACATGGTGTCCGACGCGTCCGGTGGCACCACGAAAGAGGCGCACCAGAACGCAATGGACCGCATGGTGCAGGCCGGTGCCGTCCCGGTGACCTGGCAGCAGGTGCTGCTGGAATGGCAACGCGACTGGGCGCGCCGCGATACCTATGACGCGGTCATGGAAATCGTGCGCGAACACTCGGGCGGCTACGGCATGGGCGTCGATTACGCCTACACCATGGTCCATAAGGCACCTTCGCGCAGCAAGCACTCGGGCGAAACGCTGGCCCCTGTGCCCGCAGACAAGCCTCTGGCTGCCGAATAGACCCAACGCCGCGCCCCCCGACACAGGGGCGCGGCCCCCCTTCCCTATTGCAAGACGGAGGCTGCCATGGCCGATACCATTCTTTTCAACGGCAAGATCATGACGATGGACCCGGACCACCCCGAGGCGAGCGCCGTCGCCATGCAAGACGGGCTTATCCTGGAGGTCGGGTCGGACGCGGACATCCTGCGCCTAAAATCCGCCGACACCGATGTCATCGACCTGGGCGGTCAGCGCGTGATCCCCGGCCTGATTGACAGCCACACGCATATCATCCGCCAAGGCAACAACTTCGCCATGGAACTGCGTTGGGACCACGTGCCCTCGCTCGCCGATGGATTGCGGATGCTCAAGGCGCAGGCCGAGCGGACGCCCGCGGGTCAGTGGATCCGCGTTGTGGGCGGCTGGTCTGCGGACCAGTTTGCCGAGAAGCGCCTGCCCACCATTGATGAGATCAACGCCGTCGCACCCGAGGTGCCCGTGTACGTGCTGCACCTCTATGACCGCGCGTGGCTGAACAAGGCCGCTCTGCGCGCGCTTGGCATCGACAAGCACTACTATGAGCCGTTTGTTTCGGGCCGGTTGGAGCGTGACGATCAGGGCAACCCCACAGGGCTGGCCATGGCGCGCCCCAACGCGCAGCCGCTCTATGCGCTGCTCGATATGGCGCCCAAGCTGGACTTTGAGCAGCAGGTCACCTCGACCAAGCACTACTTCCGCGCGCTCAACGGCCTTGGCCTGACCTCGGCGCTGGATTGTGCGGGCGGGTTCCTGAACTACCCGGACGATTACGGCGTCCTGACCGAGTTGAACAAACGCGGCGAGCAAAGCGTGCGCATCGGCTATCAGCTGTTCGCGCAACGCCCCACGCTTGAGTTGGACGACTTCAAACGCTGGAACGACATCGTGAAACCGGATGAGGGTGATGACTACCTCAAATGCGTCGGCGCAGGTGAAATGCTTGTGGCCTCGGCCTATGATTTTGAGGACTTCAGCTACCCCCGCCCCGACCTGCCCAAACGGATGGAGGGCGATCTGCGCCCTGTACTGGAGTACCTATTCGAGAACCGCTGGCCGATCCGTTTCCATTGCACCTATGAGGAAAGCGCGCACCGTTTGCTGAAGGTCGTCGAAGAGGTCGGCCGCGACAAGGGCCTGGAGGAGTTGAACTGGATCTTTGACCACGGCGAGACCGTGTCTGAGGCCACGATGGAATGGGTCGCGCGTCTGGGCGGTGGCATCAGCTATCAAAACCGGATCGCATTCCAGACCACCGCCTACCGCGACCGCTACGGCGAGGCGGCGCTGAACGACGTCATGCCCGTCAAAAAAGATGATGGCCTCTGGCGTGCCGCTGGCGGCGGGCACTGATGCGACGCGCGTGTCGTCCTATAACCCTTGGCTCGCGATCCACTGGGCCGTGTCCGGCAAGGGGCGCGGGGGCGATGTCATCTGGCAGGCCGCCAACCGTCTGAGCCGCGAAGAGGCCTTGCGTCACTGGACGTCAGCGGGCGCGTGGTTCAGCCGCGAACAGGGCAAGAAAGGTCAGATCAAAGCGGGGCAATTCGCAGACCTCGCCGTGCTCGACCGCGACTACTTTGCGGTGCCAGAGGATGAGATCATCAACCTTGAGGCGGATCTGACCTTCACAGGCGGCAAGGTTGTGCACGCCAAAGGGCCCTTCGCAAGCCATGCCCCGGCAGACTTGCCCGGCCTGCCCGATTGGTCGCCTGTCCCGATGTTTGGCGCGCCAGGTGCACCAAAGCCGAGCCTCGTGTCATAGGCGGCTGAATAGCCTAACGCGGAAAGGCGGTTGCGAACGCCGTTATCGCCTTTCCGTTTCAACACCAAACCGCCCGCGATCAAGCGCTATTTACCGTTCGGGCAAGGAGTTTTCGATGAGACACACACGCCTCAAACTCGCTGACAACACGCGCAAGACCGCGATAGATCTGTTGCAAAGAACGCTGGCCGACGCCATTGATCTGCGCCTTGCCGTGAAACAGGCGCATTGGACCATCAGGGATCCACGCTTTCAGCAGCTCCATGAGTTCTTTGATAGCCTTGTGGAACCGCTCGATGAAGAAATCGACACCATGGCCGAGCGTATCGCAACGCTTGGCGGGGTGCCTGATGGCCGTGCGATTGCCGTTGGCCAATCAAGCCGTCTGGACCCCTATGGAACGGACGT
Source organism: Roseobacter denitrificans OCh 114 (assembly GCF_000014045.1). NCBI lineage: Bacteria > Pseudomonadati > Pseudomonadota > Alphaproteobacteria > Rhodobacterales > Roseobacteraceae > Roseobacter > Roseobacter denitrificans. The sequence goes on along the minus strand of NC_008386.1, from coordinate 87,900 downwards.
GGTGTCCGGTGACGACCATCTGGAGGCGCTCGCTGATCGCTTCGCCACCTTGGGCAACCATGTGCGCGAGAGTATCGACCTCGCGGATGAGGCCGGTGACGCGGACACGGCAGATATCTTCACCTCCGCATCCCGGTATCTGGATAAAACGGTGTGGTTCCTTGAGGCACATCTGTCCAACGACGCCAGCGGGCTCAAAGCGGCGTCGTGACACCGAACTGTTCATGCACCCTAGTCATCTGACAGCCAAATCAACCTTAAGGAAATTACATGTCTGATATTGAGATTACCCGCACAGATACCGATAGCAAAGCCCGCTACGGCGCCACGATTGCTGGTGTGGAGGGTGAAGGTGAGCTGACGATTTCAAAGGTGTCGGACAGTCTGATCATCGCGGATCATACGGGCGTGCCGGACAGTATGCGCGGCATGGGCGTTGCAGGTGCATTGGTGGACCGATTGCTCGCTGATGCGCGCGCCGCCGGCCAACGGATCGTGCCGCTGTGTCCGTTCGTGCGCGCCTATGCGCAAAAGCACCGGGAGGAGGTCGCAGATGTCATCCAGTGGTAGCACAGTAGAGGCACCTTCTCCGGGGGCGTTTTCGTCCTTCGGCCACATGGCGTTTGCGCTTTTGTGGACGGCGACTCTGATCTCGAATGTCGGCACCTGGATGCACGATGTGGGCGCTGGCTGGCTCATGACAACGCTCAACTCCAGCCCTTCTGTTGTCACGCTGGTGCAGGCGGCTACGACACTGCCGGTCTTTCTGTTTGCACTTTTTGCAGGCGCTCTAGCCGACCGGCTGGACAAGCGGCGCATGCTGATCACGATCAATATTTTGCTGACGATTGTTATCTCAACACTCACGGTTCTCGTGTGGCTTGAGATGATGACCCCGCTGCTGCTGATCCTGTTCACGCTGGCCATCGGAACGGGCGCTGCATTCATGGCCCCGGCTTGGCAGGCCATCGTGCCGCAGTTGGTCCCACGGGAAAAACTGAAGCCCGCGATCGCGCTCAACTCGATGGGCATCAATATCAGCCGTGCCATCGGCCCCGCACTGGCAGGCATCCTGATTGCGAGCGTCGGCCTTGCCGCACCCTTTGCGCTGAACGCAGTCAGTCATCTCGTCATCATCGTGGCGCTCTTGCTGTGGAAGCCGGAACCTACAACGGGGACAAAATATCATGGACCGATCCTCGGGGACATGGCCACTGGTCTGCGCCATGTCCGAAACAATGAAGCTCTGAAAGCGACCGCTATCCGTGCGGGAGCGTTCTTCATCTTTGCGTCTGCCTACTGGTCGCTTTTGCCTCTGATCGCGCGACAGGCCGAAGGTGGCGGATCACAGCTTTACGGCACCCTTGTGGCCCTGATCGGCGGTGGTGCTGTGACCGGTGCGCTGCTCTTGCCGCGCCTTCAAAAGCGGTTGGACTCTGATATGGCCGTGCGGGCGGGCACGCTTGGAACTATCGCAGCCCTTTTGATTATGGCGCTTTCCGCAACGCCTGTCGCGTTGATGGCAGCCGCGTTTCTTGGTGGGTTCTCATGGATCACGGTCCTGACCTCCTTCAACGTGTCTGCGCAGATGGCGCTGCCCAACTGGGTGCGCGCAAGGGGTCTCGCGGTGTTTCTGATGGTGTTCTTTGGCTCAATGGCCGCGGGTTCGATCATTTGGGGCCAAGTCGCGACTGCGACATCTATCCCTGTCGCCTTAATGATTGCAGCGGCCGGTTTGGCACTCGGTATTCTGGTCACGCGTGGCTTCAAAGTGGGGCAAGCAGAGAACGCTGATCTAACACCATCAGCTCTTTGGCCCTCCGCCCCTGTCCTGAGTGACGGCCAGTACCCAGATCAACGCGCCATGGTGATGGTGGAGTACCAGGTCAATGCCGACCGCAAAGCCGATTTCCTCGCAGCCCTTCACGCGTTCTCAAAAGAGCGGCTGCGCGACGGGGCGACGCAGTGGTTTGTTCATGAAAGTGTCGAAACGCCCGGGCTATGGATCGAGAGCTTCCTGCTGCCCAGTTGGTCGGAACATCTTGAACAGCACCAGCGTGTCACGCGTGACGATGCAGATGTGCAGGATCGTCTCCGCGCCTTTGATACGCGCGAAACTGGGCCCGTTGTCCGGCACTACATATCGCCTTGACGAGGCGTTTTAGGGGTCCAGCGATCCACATCTAAAAGTTGAACCAAAAATAACCGCAACCAATGCCAAAGGAGGAATTCGAAGATGATAAACTTCACGCTGAACGGCCGCTCGGTCGAGGTGGATAATCCAGAGGACGAGTTGTTGTTGCTTGTCATTCGTGATGAGCTCGGCCTGAAAGGGACCAAATATGGGTGCGGGGCCGCGATGTGCGGAGCCTGTACCGTGCATGTGGACGGAGAGCCCGAATTTTCATGTCAGTTGTCTGTCGGGGATGTGGCAGGATACGAGGTCACTACCATCGAAGGCTTGTCCGAGGATGCCAGCCACCCGCTGCAAAAGGCATGGATTGACCAACAGGTACCGCAATGCGGCTACTGCCAGTCCGGTCAGATCATGCGCGCAGCAGCCCTTTTGTCTGAGAACCCCGATCCTTCCCGCGCCGAGATCGCCGAATACATGGCGCCGAACCTGTGCCGCTGCGGCACTTATAACCGCATCTTCAAGGCGGTCGAACAAGCCGCTCAGGAGGTGTGAGATGACCACGACATCAAATCTATCGCGCCGTAGTGTCCTCAAAGGAGGTGCCGGTCTTTTCTTCGCGGTCGGCGCGGGCGGGGTGTCGGCTGTCAGCGCGCTGGCTCAGGCAAATACCGGGCTGGCCGTGAACCCATGGCTGAGCATTGCCTCCGACGGTGTCATCAAAATCGTGTTCCCCTCCACCGAGATGGGGCAAAGCAGCTATAGCACTTTGCCACAGATCCTTGCCGAAGAGCTTGACGCAAACTGGGACGATGTGGTGATCGAGCAATTGAATGCGGATGATCGCACCTTTGGAAACCCGTTGTTCGGCGGCGTGCTTTACACAGCGGGCAGTACCGGTGTTCAGAGCTACTACGATCCGATGCGCCGGGCAGGTGCACAGGCGCGTGACGTCCTGTTGCAAATCGCAGCACGCGAATTGGGCGTGCCCAAGGAGAGCCTGCACACAGAGCCAAGCGCTGTTGTCGCCGAGGATGGAACGCAACTCAGCTATGGTAATCTCGCTGCCGCCGGGACGACAGGCGTGGATATTCCAAGCGCGGATAGCCTTGCCCTCAAGGACCCTCAGGATTTCCGCATCATCGGCCAGGACATCCCGCGCCGCGATGTGCCTGCCAAAAGCACCGGCAATGCCCAATACGCGATAGATGTGGAACTGGACAACATGGCCCATGCGACCGTGCTGCGCGCCCCTGTCGAAGGCGAAACACCTCTCACACTGGATGATACGGACGCCCGCGCAGTCAATGGTGTGTTCGATATTGTGACCTTGCCGGACGGCGTCGCCGTTGTCGCCGAAAGCCTGTGGGCCGCATTGGGGGCACGCAGTCTTTTGCAGGTGGAGTGGTCGACAACATCGCCAGCCCGCGGCTTCAATAGTGAAGCAACCCTTGAAGCCTATGCAGCCGCCGCACAGGATGCCCAGTCAGAGCCTGCGATCTGGGCAGAGCGTGGCGATGCACCTTCTGCGATTGCAAATGCGGAACGGCAGATCAGTCACCTCTATTTGTCGGATTATGCCTATCATGCTCAGATCGAACCAATGGCGGCTGTTGCCTCAGTCGATGCCGATGGGCTGGGGGCTGAGGTTTGGGCTGGCACGCAAACCCAATCCTGGACCACGCAAACGGTGATGCAAACGCTTGGAACCACCCAAGACCGTGTCAGACTGAACATGATGACAATGGGCGGCAGCTTTGGCAGACGGACGGCCTTTGTTCAGGAATACGTGCGCGATGCGCTGCTTTGTTCCAAGGCCGTTGGTCGCCCGGTCAAAGTGACCTGGACACGCGAAGATGACGTCAAGAATGGCACGTTCCGGCCCGCCGCAGCACAGCATCTTGAAGCGGGCCTCACGGCTGACGGGCGTCTCAGCGGGTGGCATCACAAGGTCGCCACGCCGAGCGTTATCGGGTTTTTCAACCCCGGTCGCTGGGAGGCGGTCAAGCCGAACGATGTGATCTCGATGCGGGGCGCGGAAAGCAAGTTCTACACCATTCCCGATTTTCGCGCGGATCACATCATTACCGAACGCGACGCCCGACTGGCACCTTACCGCGGCATCGGCGCGGCCTACACAAGCTTTGCCGCCGAGGCGTTCATGGACGAGCTGTCTGAGGCGGCTGGCCGCGATCCGCTGGATTTCCGGTTGGATCTTGTTGCCGAAAACCCGCGCGGGCGGCACCTTTTGGAGAAGGTGGCCGAGATGTCAGATTGGCGGAACCGTGGCACCCGCGCGCTCGGGTTGTCCTTTGCGGGCTACAGTTCATCAATGGCCGCTGGCGTGGCAGAGATAGAGGTCGATGAGTCGTCGGGCGACATCAGGGTGAAGCACGTCTGGGCAGCAGTCGATGCCGGGCGCATCGTCTCGCCCGACAATGCACACAACCAGATCGAGGGTGGCATTATCTTTGGCCTCTCTATGGCCCTCACTGAAAAGATCGACATCGAAAATGGCGAAGTGGTCCAGAACAACTTCTGGGACTACGAGATCACACGCGCGGACCGCGTGCCTCCCATTGATATCTACATGGCAGAGGTCGATGCACCGCCCGTTGGCGTGGGCGAGGTCGGTACGCCAATGGTCTCGGCAGCAATTGCGAATGCGTTCTATGCCGCGAAGGGGCGCAGGCTCAGGCATATGCCGTTTACCCGGGAAAGGGTTAACGCTGCGATACAAACCTGATGCAATCCGCAGGCCTGCTTCCTGAATAACATGAGCAGGTGTCAACGATCGGTGGGTCATTGCGATGAACAGCCGAAATCACCGTGCCACACCCTACAGAAAGGCAGATACCATGACCCAACTGAAAATCTCACGCCGCTCGGCATTGGCCGGTTCATTGAGTGCTTTGCTCTTCGGTGTGCCCAAAGCTGCGCGCGCAGAGGTCTTGGGTCGCCTTCGTGCGGGCGGTCATGTAATCTACTTTCGCCATGCCGCAACCACATGGTCCGGTGTTGACCGGGTTGAGTGGCCTCGCGCACGCCAACGCCTCTTGTCGGAAGAAGGCATCCGGCAATCCGAAATCATCGGTGCGGCGTTTCGAGACCTCCAAATTCCGGTTGGCGAGGTGCTGGCGTCTCCCTTCGCGCGGTGCCGCGACATGGCTGAAATAGCCTTTGGCCGCGTCGAAGAACGCATGGCGTTGATTGGCCTCCTCTCGGATGAAGCGGGTCGCGATGAAAGAGCAGCCTTTCTGCGCAGCCTGCTCGCAGATCGCCCAACGGATGGCACGAACCGCGTGGTGGTTGCGCACCGGTCAAACATCGAAAGGGTTGCTGGGGCCCGTCTGGCAGAAGGCGAGGCTGTCATCCTAAATCCAGATGGACAAGGCGCGTTCGATGTTGGGCAAACCCTCATGCCCGATGAGTGGGGTGCGCTTGCGGTGTAGGTCCGCCATTATGTCCGTAGATGTTTACTAATCGAATTAGACGCTAAAGAACTCACAATAAAAAAAGGAGCGCCCCTCATGAGTTGGAATCCCACCCAAAAACCTGATTGTCCCAATTCAAGCCTCGATTCGCTTGAAACCCTGATTATTCCACGTGCCCGTGATCTTGGAGGCTTTGAAGTACGGCGGGCCCTGCCAAGCCCGAAACGCCAAATGGTCGGACCGTTCATTTTCTTTGACCAAATGGGACCGGCGGAATTCATCACGGATGGCGGGATCGACGTACGCCCGCACCCTCATATTGGCTTGGGCACCGTCACATATCTTTACGAAGGTGAATTTGAACACCGAGATAGCGTTGGGACCCATCAGATGATCTATCCGGGCGAGGTAAACTGGATGACTGCCGGTCGGGGTGTTACCCATTCCGAGCGCACGAGCCCAGAAACCCGCGCGTCACGCCATAAGTTGTTCGGGATCCAAACATGGATCGCTCTGCCTGAAAAAGACGAAGATATGGCACCAGATTTCGAGCATCACAAAAAGGAAGCCTTGCCCGAAATCAATGATACTGGCCTTCACGCCAAGCTCATTCTTGGAACAGCCTACGGCGAAACCAGCCCTGTCACCATGCAGTTGGAAACATTCTATCTCGACGTCGTCCTTCAGCCCGGTGCGCATTTCCCATTGCCAGACAATCATGAAGATCGAGGCCTGTACATTACTCAAGGGTCGGTTGAAATCGCAGGCGAGGTTTTTGAGGCCGGGCGGATGATGGTGTTTCGCCCCGGGGATCGCATCAGCGTCCGGGCCGGCGAACAAGGCGCGCGCCTGATGGCGCTTGGTGGTGAAACCATGAATGAAAGCCGATTCATCTGGTGGAACTTCGTCTCATCATCACGTGACCGCATTGAAGAAGCAAAAGAAGCCTGGAAAACGGCTGACTGGGAAAATGGCCCGTTTCGGCTACCGCCTGGCGATGACGCTGAATTCATTCCAATCTCCAAAAAACTAGAGGAAACGATGCCTAAAGCGGAGTGATGAACTGTACCTGATGTCGAGCAACTCTGCCGTTGTTGCTACATCCCGCAACCGAAATCGGACACCATTGAGTCTGAAGATCCTGCCATCGGACCGTATGTCGGCCTCAGTCCATGGCGTACTGCCAGTAGGGTCTCTCTCCTAAAATAGAAGGCTGAGAACATGCAGGTTATTAATAACAGCCGCTCTTGACGCACATTAGTGTCGGTGGGCACGCCGATCATACATTCAGCTGCTACAGGCTCCTCCCAACAAGGGCGTCGAAAGATTAAAGCACAAGGACAACTGGCAGCAATCTCCTTATTCTTGTAAAATCGAAAGCAGGTATTGATGGATTTGTTTTGAACTGCAGCTTCAAAACACGATCAGTGAACTTCCCTCCAGAGATTCGCGCGCCACGAACGAACGGCGGCTATCCTTGCCGCCTCGCAGCGCATTCTATCGAGCGACTGCAGCGATTTTTGTGCTGCGCGCGCTCGCAGCGAGAAATCCAAATTCACAGGATGGGCTCACTCCAGTCATTCGCCGCACAGATCACCGATGGCTGCTGTCAGACACAAACCCTCTTGCAAGAGCCACCATGCCCAAAAACGGTCGATTTCGCCGGTCGCATAAACCTATGAGTTTTGGCCGGTAAGCGCACCATAGCAGCCCTTCCCACCGTCACACATCGACTTACACAACGCGGGACGAAGAGTGAATTCGCTGCGACCGCGCGAACGACCGCTTTACTCATTCGGACATTGCGCTGCCCTTTGCCTGAGCCACGACGCCCAGATGGCGAAACCCAAGCCCAAACCGGATGCCACTAGCATCAATGTAAGCAGCGTTTGCGCGCCATTGGTTTCGGTCACGGCAGTCCCTGTCGCCGCAGTCAAAGTGGCACCTCCAGCAACGATCAACGCGCCACTCAGACCAGCCGCACTGCCCGCAAGGTCAGGTCGCACTGACATCGCGCCAGCATTGCTGCCGGGCATTGTGATGCCATTTCCAAGGCCCACGAAAATCGTGCTCGCAAAGAAGATTTGTGGCGATGTGATGCCATAAGCCAAGACGATCAGACCTCCAACAAGCCCGATACAGGCTATGATCCGGCCCGCAATCATCATGGTTGTCGGCTCAAAGCCTTTGCCAAAACGCCCGGCGATGAAGCCGCCCAACATGAACCCGACCGTTATTGTTCCGATGTAGAAACCCAGCTCCGCTGTTGTAATGTCAAAGACTGATTGAGCGACAAGAGGTGCGCCTGTCAGAAAAATGTAGAACGCCCCAACAGAGAAAGTGCCGCACAGCGCGTAAGCCCAGAATAGCGGTTCGCGCATAAGCGTCGTGGTGCCCGGCACCGGCATGCCGGTGTCACTGTTGCTACGCGTTTTGGTCTCTCCAAGGTCCAGCCAGCACAAAGCAAACAGACCAAAACCAGAGACGGCATAGAACGCAAAGATGGATCGCCATCCCAGAAATGTATCCAGCACACCTCCTAACATCGGTCCAACCAGCGGGGCGATTGCCATGGTCATTCCGATGTAACCGATCAAGCTCACAGCCTCGCGTTCTGATCTCGTGTCCCGGACGATTGCGAGAGACAGGGCGTATCCGCCGATTATCCCGCCTTGAAGTATCCGGGAAAACAAAAACACCTCAACGCTTTGAGCAAGAGCGCAGCCCACTGACGCAAATGCGAAGACCAGCAACGCTCCCAAAAGGACTGGCCGTCTGCCAATTCGGTCGGACAGTGGGCCAATGATCAGTTGGATGATGGCAGTGATCGCAAGATAACCAGAGACCGCCCAGCTCACCGTCCCATAGTCGGTTTCGAGATCGACGGCGATGTTCGCCAGTGAAGGCAAAAACATATTGAGAGACATGGGCGAGAACCCAGTCAGGAGGATCAGTGTGATCAAATGCGGTGGTGTTTTTGGGCGATACATTTTGAAGTTCTCAGCTCTAGAAACAAAAAAGCCCCCGAAGATTTCGGGGGCGCATGGAAACGGATATGGAAAACCCTTATCGGACCATGCGCCTCTTGCTCACTACGACGACGAATTTAACGGTCATGGTTTTCTCCTCTGATTAGGAGCGTAGTCAGACAGTTCTCCCTTGGCAATCTGAATAGCTGCCGTTCGTGAAACATGCAGCATCGGTTTTTTTGGGCTCCTTGGAGACATTAGCTGCACCTTGATCCAACGGCTGCTATCGTATTGGGCGGCTCAAAAGGAAAAACTACGCTGCCGTAGAGGAATTATTATGGGGTGCTTAACACTCAGGATCAACGATCCGTTGCCCCATGCGACCGTCACCCGAAGGGCAGATCGCCACGGCCCAGGGCGCACATGATCCAAGGAAAGGAAGGCGGCTCAGAGAGACGGGTTCCTGACCATTGGGACAGTGCGCGTCGGGGCGGGGTGTTCTGGTGCAAGCCGGTCTGCCGGCTGTAACTAGGGCGCGGTGACACGCCCGAAGGGCGGGGCAGGGGCCATTGCCCAACGTCACACAAGAAATTCTCTGTTCCGTGTTGATGCCCGAACTTAATTCGAAAGGCACACGCGTAAGCGCGTCCGCGCAGGCATTGTCCCGATGGGTAAAAAGCCGCCGCCTGGGTGGGATGAGGCGGCGGAGGTGGCCTTTCGGCGGCCCGGGTCTGTCTGCCCGATGTCCGGTGCCGGGTGCGGGGGCGGCGTGTGCCGCCCCTTGGCTGGCCTAGCCAGCCAGCGGGACCAGGCGGTAGGTGCCCTCGGGATCATCCTTGCCGCGCAGGGCGTTCACGCGCACCTGCTGGCCGTTCACCATGACCGAGAGGGAGAGGTAGTCGTTCCCGGCCTTGCTGGTTTGCTCCCAGGCCGATCCGATGCGGATTTCGCGGTTGCGCGGGGTCTTGGTGGTGATCTCGAAGTCGGGGTGCTTGTCCTCTTTCTTGTAGGGGTTCTGGGTCAGGACGATGTCTACGTCGAAGGTCAGCGATGCGATCCAGCCGGTGAATGCGTCGTCGTCAGTGCGGGTGATTTGTCCGTCGATTGCCATTGGGTATCTCCTTTGTTTCGATGGGGATAAGCAGGAAGGGGACGGAGGAAGGATGCAGGCGGAAAAACGGAAGGTTCGCCCGCAGGGTGAAAGCCGTTTTTGTGCTTGCTGAAGCTCAACAGGATCTCGGGATCGCAGCCGCAGGCGCAGATCTTCGCAGACGAGCTGAAGGGACATTCTTAATCAGTTCCCTTCATCCCCATCAAAAGAGAAACGAAAGGGGTAGCCGGTGGTGATTGGCAAAATCACTCTGACGACAGATCGCATTTATCAAGGATCGCCTGAGCGCTTTGGCAGCGTAGACAGGCTGACACTCAACCCGCAAGAAAGAAGACGTGCGCGCCAGACGGATCATCGCCTTGAGCGCGCCGATCCCAGCATCCGTGCGCTTATCGGCAGGGCAGACCAGCAAGGGTGGGTGGGTGCCGGAAACTTAGGTCATAAACGGCCATGACGCTGCAAACACGCCTGTCCGCAGTGATCCCGGCGGGCTATTCGCGATCCCGTCATGCTGCGACGGCCGAGACATGGTGCAGGTCGCCTTCGGCAAGGAAGGACATGGCGGAACGACCACGCGGCGTTTGGCTCTACGGCGTGCCTCACAGGCTGAGGCTCGATGAGCTGAACACGCTCCAAGCGGCGCGGATTCACGTCAAAGCAGGCTTGGGTTGAAACGATCACGCCGCAAGGCGGTTCGGCGCGAACAGCGCCGGGTCCGTCGGTGGGGGGCCTTGCGCGCCCGTCGACGGATCAACCCACCCCATCAGCCGCTTAGGCCCGGTCAGCGAAGGGATAAGGATGGGCCAGCCCGTATCTGATACCGTCCTGCTCAAAAAACCCGTGAAAGCCCAGAAACCGCGCACGGTGCAGTTCCGTCCCGCCCACGGCGCGCCGCGCCCACCGGGGAAGGGTGTGGCCCGCATGGCCCCAGAGGTAGATGTTAAGGAGCAGTGTATTGATAATGGCTCGGTTCGTCCGGCGTGAGAACAGGTTTTTGCGCGGCTTCAGGCCATATCCGTTTTCAGGAAATCATTGCCCTTGTAGACCAGTCGAGCGTTGTAGGCGCGGGCGCAGGCGTAGGCAAAACAATCGCCAAAGTTCAAATCTGCTTCATGGCCCACCATTTTGCCATATGTACGGGCCGCCATCAGCGCCTTCGCGCCAACGGACGGTGTGATCGTGATATCCTTGGCCCCGATGCTGGCACAGAACGCATCCACGGTCTTCTCTGCGGTCTCGCACTGCTCGGATGTTGGTCGCGTCGCACCGGACCTTGACCGCGCAACAGCGGCGACGACCTCGAAGCGCACCAAGGGGGAGACGAACCTCTGTCCCTTGTGATCCTCGATCCGGCGCACGATTTCATCAGAGCCGGGTTCTTCATTGATGATTGCCACGATGGCAGATGCGTCGATGAACATCAGCCATCGCCCCACATCTCGTCCGTGTAGGTCTTCATGTCGAAGTCAGGATCAGGTGCGCCAATGGTGTCAGCCATCGCCCGCACCTCGTTGATCCGCTCCAACAGCGGCTTTTTCTGCGTCTCCGCCACAAGCTGGGCTTTCAGGGCGGCGCGGACTGCCTCGGTTTTATTGATGGCTCCGGTGGCTTTCATGACCTGTTTTGCCAGATCATCGACGGTTTCATCTCGAATATAGAGGGCCATTGTATATCTCCTGTTGTTCTATCGTATATTCCATATTGCATATACATACAAGGCATTTTCGTATATTCATTAAAAAAGGCCCCCTCGCGAAAGGGGGCCAAGTTGATCCTCACCACAAGGAGTTCAAATGAGTATGCGGGCCTTCAGGAGCGCTTGCGCGAGATAAAGCCCTCTGGCGTGAAGGCGTCCAGCTGCTCGCCGGTACGGCGTGACATGCTTTGCCCATCGCTTGAGATCATGATCTCCGCGTCCGGTGACGTGCGAATGATCGAGCCATCGCCTTCCAGATAGGTCGTCTCGGCATCCCGCTCGATCTTCACGGCCCCGTCGTGGTCGATCCTGATCCAATCGTCGTCCACCAGAACCTTGACGCTGTGGTCGTCGATCACGATCCCCGACCATCCCAGAACGTGATCGCGCCGGATGATCATCTTGTCGGGATGCAGCTTGATCTGCACGTCCGCCGCATCCTCATGCCCCTTGAGGACAATGAACGCCTCCTGATCTTCGGGCTTGCTGAGCAAGCGCGCGATCGCGTCTTTCGGTCGCCACAAGTAGGGTTCATCCCGGCGCTCTTTCTTCTTGTTCTTGTGGAACGCGATCATCAGTTCGGCGGTCTTCCACACGGCGCGGATCGGGCTGGGAACGGTCATGATGGGTCACTCCTCGAAAGGGATTGCTGTGCGATAGTGGCACGGCATCTCGCCGCGATACTACCTGAGATTGGGTGCGGCCTCAAAAAAGCGCAAGCTGTTCGGGTTGCGGGCGGATATGCGCGCGGCCTTGCGGATCAATGGCCCAACTGTCCTGCACGCGCTCGATGCTGGCGTCCGGGCCGTGCTGGTCGATGAACACGCGGTCAGCCTCTGCTTTGCGGCTCCTGTGCAGGTCCATCGCGGTGTGGCCGCTGGGACGGATGCACCACGCGCCCGCCCGCTTGCCGCACTCGGGGCAGGCAACGGCCAGCACCGGATGGCGGTATGCTGTAAAATCTATCATGTGCCACAGACCCCGCCGCATTGATCCAGAAAGGACGCCTGCGCGCCGCCGGTGCGCGCGTCAAAGTCCACCTCGGCCAGCGGCACGCAGGACCGGTGCATGAACTCCTGATGCTGCATCGCCCCATTGGTGCCGCCCGCGCGCAACCCGTGGTCCAGGGCCACGGCTTCTGCAAAGGACACAGGATCATGGTCGCGCATCTGCTTCCAGCGTTCATCGCTGCGGTAGGGACAGCCGATGCAGGCGGACTTGGGCGGGCAGGGGTAGCCATGCCGGTCCAGCCACGCATGGCAGTCGCCCCGCGACATGCGCCGCTCGATGAGGGGAAAGCGGTTGGTGATCCACTTGTCCCGCGAGACTGCCATGCGCTGCATCTCGTCGGTGCTGAACCCAATCCATTGCTCCACCTTGAACCCCGTGGCGTGCTGGCGGGGCTTCAGCCCCAAGAGCCGCCGGATTTCACGGCGCACCGGCACGATCTTGGCCTCATTGGTGCATTGCCGCCGCCCCATGCCGCCATTGGCCAGAAAGTAGGGGATGGAGACAAACCGCCCCTCATCGCCCGCCGCGCGGGCGGTGATCGCGGCCCGTAGGTCGATGGCCTGCACATGATGGATCGGATAGGGCAGGACGTTCGCGCCCTTGAGCCAGTTCAGATGCTCCATGACCCCGGCAGGCTCCCAGCCTGCATCTGCAAAGATAGCCGCATCCGGCATGGGGCCAATCTCACCATGGGCGGCCATGAGGGCAAGCGTCGTGCTTTGCACCCCGGCTCCGAGAGAGAGGACGCGCAGATGCGCGCCCTCCACCGGTTCACTGACACCGGGCCACATTATGATGCCCTCCCGTTGTCAGTCGTGTCGATCCGCGCTTGCTGCGCCTCCAAACGGCCCAAAAGCGCTGCGATCAAATCACGGGTAGAGGCCCTGTCCGCCAGGTGCAGCGCCGCGCGCTGACCGGCTGTCAGGGTATCTTCGAGTGTCGCAACCGGGCTGGTGTTTTCGGGCGCATCATTAGCGGCCCTGTACCGGGCCAGTGCTTCCAGCAACGGGGCCAGCACCGCCCTGATCTGCGCATCGGTCGCGCGGTTTGAAGCGGCTGATTTTTCGATGAGGCGCAATGTCTTGAGGATCGTATCGACACGGCCCAGATTTGTGTTGTTCTCGAATGCCATTAATGTGGTCTCCCTCTGAGTGGACTGGCAACAGCTTTGCGGGCTGTGCAGCGTCTGTAAGAGAAGGGGACGCGCACCCGCGCCCCCAAACGGTTCTGTTCAGGCCGCTGCCTTCTTGGCTTTGGCGGGCTTGGCGGTTTTCGGCGTTACGGCGGGCGCTGTCGCCATGCCGTCGGGCACCCACGCCTCGGCGCGGCGCTTCTGCTCGGCTGAGAGCGGCGGGATGCCTTTCTTGCCCGCAAAGATCGCAGCCAGCCGGGCGGCTTTCTCGCCCTTCTTGAGGCTGGTGAAGGATTTCTGCGGGGCCTCGCCCAGAATGAAGGCCATGGCCTCGATCAACTGATCTGCCTTGAGGCGGTTGAGGAACGCCTCGCTCGGCGTCCAGACTGCCCGCACATTAGCCCCGGCCAGCGTTGCGACCATTTCAATCAAAGGGTTCTGGGCATGATCCGCCAAGGTCGCCTGCATCAGCTTGGCAACCTCACCGGTCAGCGCGGCGTTGCGCTCTTTCTTCGGCAGTGCGCGAAAGGCTGCAAACTTCTCTGCCGCTGGTTTGGCCCGGATAGGCGTTTCATATTCATGGGCAATCCGGGCATCTACCGTCAGGCCCGCGTCGTCGTCGGGCGTGTTGCGGGGCTGGGTGGTGCTGATCCCGATGGGGCTGTCATACATGCTCTGCACGAGGGCGAAGGTCACAAGGTCCAGCGCCAGTTCGGGCTTGTCGAGCAAGGCGGTCTGCACCGCACAGGTACGCACCCGCGCCAGATCAGCGGTCAGAGCCGCGCTATAGGCGCTCTTTGGCTTCTCTGCCGCGCTGTAGCTGGTGTGATGCGCGTTCTTGGCACAGATACCGGCGTCTTCGGCCTCCTTGCGATTTTCGGGCCGGATCATGCCATAGGTCGCGCCCAACTCACCGTGATAGGTGATATAGAGGAACACGCCCGCCAGCCTCTTTTGATCCTCGGTATAGGCTTTCTGCTCCATCGCTTCTTCCAAAGCGTCAAACTCGGCCATTTCCGCCTCCGTCGCCGTGTCCGTCTCCACGATGTCGGCCAGTGCGTCATAGCGGGCCTGCTGGTCTTCGCTCGGCGCAACAGGCTGGGCATAGGCGCGGCCCATCTTCTGCGTCACCTCATAGGAAGGCTGCTCATAGGCTGTTTCAACCCACAGCCATCCCTCACCCTTTAGCGCCTCTGCGGCCTCGGCCAGCTTGGCGTCGGCCAACTGTTGAACGATTTCGCTGTCCGTGAAATACACATCCTCGCCAAACAGGTCCTCGGTGACAGCACCGCCTGCGGCTTCATAGGCCGCGCGGCCTACGAAGGTCGCCAGCTTGCCATCACCGTCGGCTGCATCTTGGGTCAATTCAGACCGAATGCTGTGCAGCTGGTCGCCCATCCACCCGCCGTTGAGCCGTTCAAAGACCTCTGCGGCCTGCTCAGTAGTGTCGGCCACGGTATAGGCGGCGGCAACGTCCAGCGTGATTTCATCGGCGCGCAGCGCATCCAGAATGACCGTTGGCAATACCGCTAGCTTCATGCGGCCTTTCACATGGCGCACGGTCACACCAAAGGCTTTGGCCACGGTGCTTTCATCTGATCCCGATTGGATCATATCCGCATAGGCGCGGACCTCTTGCGCGGGGTGCAGGTTCTTGCGGTTGACGTTCTCGGTCGAAGCCCAGCTTTGCGCCTGTGCCGCATCCGTGGTCACGGTCACATTGACCAAATAGGTGGCTTCATCCTGCCCCAGATCGGCGGCAGCAAGCCGCAGGGCGCGCAAGCGACGCCCACCCGCGACGATTTCCACACCGTCTTTGGTTTCCAATCCCGCAATTGGCTGGATCAGACCCACGGTCTTGATGCTCTCGGCCAGTGAGGCCACATCTTCGTCGGGCACCTCCTGACGCGGGTTGAGGGGCGACAGGCTGAGGCTGGACAGGGCCAGTGATTTCAGGGTGCCTTGGGTCATTTCGGATTGTGATTTCTTTGTCATGGGGACATATCCTCTGTCTTGTGGTGATGAGTTGTTCTGTTATGGTTGCCCCACCCCTTGCGGGGTGAGGCGAGGCCCTTAGCGGGCTGCGTTTTGCATCAGGAAGCGGCGTCCGATACCAAATTGATCGCCCTTCCTGACCAGCGCCCATGCCTCGGCTATGCGCTTATTCAGTGTTTCGCTGTCCATTCGTTCACCTCCTTTCCGGCGCGGGTTGCGCCTGTTGGCAGCGCCCCTTGTGGGACGCCCCAATCTCAGGCGGCGTTCGCAGGTGCGGTGGCCTTGAACGCGCGCAGGGTGTTGGTGAAATCCATTGCCCGTTCGCGGTGGATGCACAGGCAGAAGAACCGCCCGTTGATCCGCAGGTAGGCATCTGTCAGGAACCCGGTTGCAAACTCGGACATGGAAAACCCGTCTGCGGTCCAATCGAGCGGCGGCAGCACTTCGAGGAAATAGGTGTAGACGTCCTCGGTGGTCTCGAACCACTGGCCTGCGAACCGTTGATCGGGTCCGTATCCCCGGTTGATGAGGTCAAAGGATTTGGCCCGGTCGGCCACCCCTTCGTGAATGGATGTGAATTTCAAAGCCATTTTTGGCGTCTCCTGTGTGGTGAGACCCTTTGAGGCTTAGTGCCCCTTTGGTGTCTGGTTTTGAGCGAAGCGCGTAAGCGCGTCCGTCTCTAAAACCTGACCCACTGGCGAAGTGCCGGAGGTAGCAAGTGCAGCCACAATCGATGGAAAGTGGTGCGGCCCGCAGGCGCAGCCGAGGACACGGTTTCTATCTATTGTGGTTGCGCGCGCGAGAACCCAGCGGGTTCTTAGCAAACGTCCCGAAGCGGCGTGTCGCGCCTGCGCGACCCCCAAGGGACCATCAAAAACTCAGGATCAACGATCCGTCGCGCAAGGGGGCGTGACCCTTCAGGGCAGAAACACCGGGCCTCGATGACCATGTGTCAAAGACCAGGGTGCGGCTTCACAGAAGACGGGGCAGGGGCTATTGAAACAGGGAATAGAGAGGACCAGGGGGTTCTGGGTGCAAGCCGGTCTGCCGGCTGAAACCTAGCACGCGGTCAGCTGGACGCAGGCCAGCAGATGCGCCCTTGGTGTTGAGTGTCAGACAACTTGATGGTCCTGTATCTTTTGACAGATCGGTCGCTTTATCTTCCCGAAATTAGCTGTACAAAGCCATCCTATAACGGTCATGTTATGCACAGATTATTTAAGCAAGAGGTAGGAATAAGTGTCTATTAAAACCCATTTTTTTAGTGCTGTTGGCGGGATGATAGCTGCTGCGGGGTTGGTAATTGGTTGGTTACAGCTTGAGTCAGACAAAAGTCTGTATGACATCTCTGAAGAGTCGATTCAGTCTACGGACGATCTGAATGACGCAATCACAGCGCTTACGCAGGTCGTGCGAGAACAAGATGTGATTATTGATCCGGACGGTCTGGAGACCCTGAACGAAAAACTGACGGAGCTGTCATCAACGCTGGCGCAAGGCACTGGCGATGAATTAACGGCATCGTCTATTGGCCGTGTGTTTGAAGGCGTGCACCGCGTGCCTTACCAAGAAACCATATTGCTGACAGCCTCAAATGGAGAGTCCAAGCCGTTCCGTTTTGACGACGCAGAAGAACGTAGAGGATTGGCTATTTTTCAGATAGATGGCAATAAACGCACCACCACTGAAGGCCGAATTCAATCATTGAAATTCGGCAGTGCAGACTGTGAACTTTTGTTTGTGAAGATTGATGCTGCGGCAACACCGCCAATTCTTGATATCCGTCTCACCTGTGACGAGTAGGGACCTGCGACTTCGGATCTTGGAGGGCCGATCCTTGTTCAACGCCGGTCATCGACGACCATAGTTTTCGACGGCAACCCAGCTTACACTGCGGTGCGCTGACGTGAATTGATACTTTGAGGACATTTCCATGAAAGCACTACTTGTCGCTGCTGCCAGTTTCTTTTTGATGAGCCTGGCGCCGACCCATGCCGCCGAAACTGTCACGGGCAAAGTGACGAAGGTGCGGGATGCGGATACGATTGTTGTGCACGGCGTCGCCGTTCGTTTGAACGGCGTTGACGTGCCGGAGAACGGCACGCAGGCGGGCAATCAGGCGACGGCGGCGATGAAGCGATACTTGCGCGGCATGACCATCACCTGCGAGCTGAATGGCGAGCGCACCCATGATCGGTGGGTGGGTGTTTGCTTTACGCAGGAAGGTCACGACATCGGCGCTGTCTTGATTGCCAGCGGGTTTGCTCTTGATTGCGCGCGCTATTCGGGTGGCAGATACCGCAACCTCGAACCTGCTGGTGCCAGATCGAGACTGCGACAAGCCAGGTATTGTTGAAAGAAAAGCCGGTCTAGTTGATCGTGGATTGCAACGCGGCGTCGCTGCCAAAGCTTTGCAGGTATCGCTTGAGGATCGCGTTTGTCTTGTCGAAGGCGCGGCGTTGTTCGGCCTCAAGGCAATTGATGTACTCTTCGGCGGCCCGGATGAAGGTCTGATAGTCTTCGTTGATCATCTGCCGCAACTCGGGATCGTCAGGAACGTCGAACATGTAGGGGTCTTCCGGGGGCAGACATCCTCCTAACAGCAAGTCCTCGCCCTCAAAGCGCGTCTGCGCTGGCAGGGAGGTTGACGCCAAAAGCGCGAGGGCAAGGACCAGCTGCTTGATTGTCTTACCCTCCGACGCTGGGCGTGACAAATCCTGTGTGATAATTCAGCCTGTAAAGAGGCGATCTGTACGCTGATGGCGTGCCGGGTTCGACGGTGATCTGGACCTGAAAGTTGACGTGTTGTGCTGGAATGCGCCCGACATATTGGGTCGTTCTCTCGTCGCGGCTCCCCACGACGCGCGTGTCTGTGTAGCAGAAGGCGTCCACGTTGACACTTCCGTGGTCTTGATCAGTGCTGCTAAAGCGCAGACGGTGCGTGGAAGGACAGGCCCAACCGGCCCGTTGGGTGCGGCTGAGATAGTCGTAGGGCGCATCTACTGCCCGGTAGGTAGTACCATCGCTTTGCGTGCAGGTGCCGAACGGTGGCTTCGGGTGGGGAAAATCTGTGATGCGGTCAATCATGTAGGAATAGGCATCGCCGCACCCTGCTGGAAAGCCGCCTGCCATGCACAATATGACTTTGCAGTCCATGTCGTAGCTCTGGGCTGAGGCGGCGCTTGATCCACCAATGAAGGCCATGGCTGCGATTGCTGCACTGATGGTACGTTTCATGAAGACCTCCAAAGAGACGTGAAATTCTACTTATGCGGGATAATAGAGAGACCCACGGAAAAACCAAGTATCAAATTTGCAGCATGTGTCAGAACGGCGATTTAAGTGCAGACCAGTGATTCAACGCACTGGTCGCGCCCTACCTCAGACGGTCGGTATCACAGGCACAACAGGAGGTTGGCAAAACGACCTCTAAGCATTCTCTGATGCCAGGATACGGTGGATGGTCGCGCGGGAGACGTGGTACTTTTTCGCCACTGCGCTGATGTTCTGTAGCTTCTGGTGATCCTGGACCACGCGCGCTCTGGTCTCCGCGTCCAGGGCGGGTCGGCGGCCAAGAACCTTTCCTTTGGCTTTGGCATTTGCGAGCCCAGCTTGTGTGCGCTCGATAAGCAGATCCCGTTCAAACTGTGCTGCTGCCGCGATCACGCTGACCATCATCGTGCCCGATGCGGACGTGAGGTCTGTGCCACTCAAGGCAAGGCAGTGCAGTTTCACCTGCCGATCCTTCAAAGCCTCGATCGTACCGGCCACGTCGATCATGTTGCGCCCGAGGCGATCCAGCTTGGTCACGACAAGTGTGTCGCCCGGTTCAAGCTTGTCCAAAAGCTTTGCAAACTCTTTGCGGCGCGCAGCCTCAACGCTCCCGCTGACCTTCTCCGACACAATCCGGTGTTCCAGGATGTCGAACCCGGCTTTCTGGATTTCCATCACTTGCGGCTCCACCGACTGCTCGGATGTGGAAACGCGCGCGTAGGCGAAAACTCTGCTCAATTCTGCATCCTGCCCCTGTGCGAAAAGACTGTTCGAAACTAACAGGCTGTCCGAAACGCGCAAGGCTAATTTGTGAACACCTTTTCTCCCTGTGTACGAAACCGTTCGTTTTCGGACAGCCCTGCATAATATTATTCTGTACACTTTGAGAATTTACTTAAGATGTGTAATCGGCGGCGCAATACTCGGCCACGGTAGCGGCGGCATTGTGTTGTCGCGGGCGGCTTAAAAGTCGGCCACTTTGGCCCTTTCATTTGATGGGAGGGCTTGGGGATTTTCACTGTGGAATTGTATTTGAAGGTGCGCCGCGCCCATTTTCAGGATGGTATGAGCGGGCGACAAATTGCTCGAGACTTTGGGATCAGTCGAGACAGCGTTCGGAAGATGTTGGCGTATTCTGAGCCTCCAGAATACCGGCGAACGGCTGCGATCGAACGCCCGAAGTTGGGTGCTTATATGGATCAGATTGATCAGTGGTTAGCTGAAAACAAGGGCCGCCCTAGTAAACAGCGACACACCGCCAAGCGCATTTTTGAACGGCTCCGTGACGAATGCGGGTTCGACGGCGGTTATACCATCGTCAAAGATTACGTGCGCGGCAAGAAGCGCGGCTCGCGTGAGATGTTCGTGCCCTTGAGCCATCCGCACGGCCATGCGCAGGCTGACTTTGGCGAAGCGCTGGTTGTCAT
This sequence comes from Roseobacter denitrificans OCh 114, assembly GCF_000014045.1. NCBI lineage: Bacteria > Pseudomonadati > Pseudomonadota > Alphaproteobacteria > Rhodobacterales > Roseobacteraceae > Roseobacter > Roseobacter denitrificans. The sequence goes on along the minus strand of NC_008386.1, from coordinate 67,718 downwards.
CGGTGGTGTTGAGCAGAAGGCCTATTTCTTCGCGTAAGATCTGCCGCACAGTGATGCCTGTTACGTCCGCGCGTATCCTGCCGCGAACACTGAGGCTTGGTTGGATGAGCACGTGCATGCCTTCGCGTTCTTTGGCGCGGTGCCGCAGTCTGTTCTGTACGACAACGACCGATGTCTGGTTGCCAAGATCATGCCGGATGGCACACGCAACCGGACGCAACGCTTCAGTGCGATGCTGTCGCACTATGTCATTCGAGATCGATACGGCCGTCCTCGTAAACTCGGGCACGCGTTCATGTTGAACGGTTTTCGCAATGTACTCTTTATGCATTGCTATAACGAATTCGCGGGAAACGTCATATATATAACATAATGAACCTTACAAATTTTCTGATAGTGCGTTGAATTTACGATGAAACCCACCTGCATAAGTAGCTAAGTAACGGCTTAGAAAGTTGATCCCCAGCCGTCTTGGAAATGGAGCTGAGAGGATAACCACCCCTTCTTTGACCGTTGAAACAAGCCAACAATCCAAATCACTTTGACCGTTGAGCAGCCCACCCTGCAGCGAGAGCTTCGGCTTCCGTACAGAACCAAAGCTCCCCCTTTGTTTTGTCAATCTTGGTCGTGCCATAGTTAGGCGACCATGGTGTGTGGTAGATTTTCGCTTTTCCTGCGCCGATGTTTCCCTTGATAGGGCAACCGTCTGGGCGGGCTTCAACGGCGCGGTTCCACTTGTCGTCCCGGTAATCCCACGGTGTCTGAGTTTTTGCCTGCCAGACGTTTAAACCCGATGCTTTTGCGGTGGTTTCAAGCTCGGCGTATTCCGCGCTGTATTCTAAGAAAGCCCAAGCCAGGCCCTCGCGCACCATCATAGCGCCCAAGTCTTCGCCATTCGCCATGCACCGTGCAATAATTCGTCCATAGGGGTCACGTTCCAACGGGTTACAATCCAATGCTTTGCCTGTGATGAATTCAACCATCTTGTTGCTTGCTGCCGCGCCACAGCGCCAGACACCGCCATCTGCTGTTGCGCATTTCTGGCCGTTCTCCGGAGCATCTATGCCATGAAGTCTGAGTAGGACTGGACCTATTTCAATGGTGTCCCCATCAAATACAGAAACCTCGCCCGTGATGCGGATAGATTGCAACTCGGCATGGACCGCCGAGATAGACAAGAATAGCATGAGCGCAGCGAATGACACGGGACGCAGAAATTTCATGGCTGTTGTGAGCAATTATCACCAGTCTCTATTGTTGAACACGAGTTCTCAACAAGGCTCTAGTCCCCCTAATAAAACATGAACAGTTCTATAAAACCCCTTTGCAGTGGCGTGAATATACGGTTTTGAAGAAAACTTCTCTACCAAAGGGTGAAGAATTGGCGGCCATGCTGCTTCGAGATGTGATATGACTGAGGCTTAGAGCTAACCATAGCGTTGCAGCTTTGAATGGCGTGACCTTGCTTCGGAGACTTAGACATGACTTTGGATACCAAAACCAATCTATCAGCCGACGAACTCGAAGATCTATCGTTTGACGACTTTGACGAGGCGATAAACCCAAGGCCTGAAAACAACGACTTTGATGCAGTTGTTGAACAGGCGATTTCACGGCGTGGGTTTATGGGGGGCGTGCTGTCTCTGGGAGGCGTCACCGCTCTTGGTGCTGCCACCACAGCGCTTACGCCGATATCTGCACGGGCTGCAGAAAACCGTTTTGGATTCACAGCAATTGCTGCGAGCACCGAAGATACCATCACCGTGCCAGACGGTTACAATTGGCATGTGGCCACACGTTGGGGTGATCCGCTGTTTTCCGATGTTCCAGAATTTGACCATGCGACGCGTGGCACTGCGGCGAGCCAAGCGCGCGCTTTTGGCGATAACAATGATGGCATGGCAATCTTCACCGACAAAGACGGTCATCAAATTCTTGTCGCCAACAACGAGTACACAAATAGATCGGTGATATGGGGCAATAATCCAGAAGGAAAATATGTCTCGGACGACGACATTCTGAAGGGTAAGAACGCTCACGGTTTGACGGCGGCTGAACTGAAGGAAGTCGATGGAAAATGGCAGATCGTCAAAGACTCTCCATACAACCGCCGCTTTACGCCCGATGAACCTATGGACATTACGGGTCCAGCACGTGGTCATGCATTGATGCAAACCAATGCCGACCCGACAGGTGAGACGGTCCTTGGTACCTTTAATAACTGTGGAAACGGACGCACCCCTTGGGGCACCTATCTGGCGTGTGAGGAAAACTTCAATGGGTATTTTGGCACCAGCGATGCGGACGGCTATGAACAGGACGCTGGCAAAAAACGCTACGGTGTGAGCGGAAAAGACCGTGGGTACGGCTGGTGGAAAATCGATGATCGTTTCGATGTGGTCAAAGAGCCAAACGAAGCAAACCGCCATGGCTATATTACAGAAGTCGACCCTTACGACCCGACATCCAAGCCCAAGAAACGTACGGCACTTGGCCGGTTCAAGCATGAGAATGCGGAAGTTGTGGTTAATTTCGATGGCCGGATCGCGATCTACATGGGCGATGACGAGCGCGGTGAGTTCTTGTACCGGTACGTCTCTGATGGATATTACGCCGAAGGCGGTAACACGGATGCGCTGATGGAAAATGGCACGATTTATGCGGCCAAGTTCGAAGCAGATGGCACAGGCAAGTGGCTGGCACTTACCCCTGAAGCGACAGGCATGGATAAGGCTATGATCTGCATTCAAACACGAATGGCTGCGTCCGCAGTTGGTGCAACAACAATGGATCGGCCGGAATGGGTGACAGCCAATCCTCTGAAGGCCGAAGTCTATTGCGCCCTCACAAACAACAAGAACCGGGGCATAAAACCGAATGCCGGTGGAGATGAAACGCCGGTGGGCGGTCCAAACCCACGAGAAGCCAATAAATACGGACAAATCGTGCGATGGTGGCCTTCAAACGGGGACCACACGGCGGATACTTTCAAATGGGATCTTTTTGTAATGGCGGGCAACCCAACGGTTCATCAAGATATGAATGGTGGGTCGACGAACGTAAACGAAGGGAACATGTTCAACTCGCCTGATGGCTTATCGTTTGATAATAAAGGACTACTTTGGATTCAGACAGATGGAAATTATTCCAATGAAGAGGACTTTGCGGGTCAAGGAAACAATCAGATGCTCATAGGTGATCCTGCAACTGGTGAAATTCGACGCTTCCTGGTGGGGCCAAGAGAAGCTGAGATCACGGGTATTTCCTGGTCTGCAGATCGCAGAACCGTCTTTGTCGGAGTTCAACATCCTGGCGAACGCGGGGACTCCAATTGGCCAGACGGCGGCGATAAAACTCCACGTTCATCGATAATAGCAGTCCGCCGTGACGATGGCGCTGTTATTGGCTGATTTCTAAATATTGCAAAGACGCGGTTCGCATTGATACCGCGTTTTTGACGCCGTACATGATTGGGCGCACGTGATGTTCACCTGCTTAGAGAATTTTGTAGCGAGTGAGGTGCCCCTTCCCGTCATTTGCCGGTTCGCAAACGTTGCCATGGCGTCTGTCTGCCATCTGAAAACCGACTTCGCGGCACTCTCAGCCAAACTGGAACTCCATTCATACAGCGTTTTCACCGTTGATCAGATCGACGGCCTGCCAGAGTGCTGCTACACCAAGCCCGAGCCGGTGATTGATCCGGCGGAGCGCATCGAGCATGCGGACCGGTTCTTTGCCGAGACTGGCGCTGATATCCGGCATGGCGGCAACCGTGCCTATTATCCAGGGGCAAGTGACTATGTGCAGGTGCCTGTTTTAGAGAGCTTTCGCAGCCCTGAGGCCTATTGTACCACGCTTGCACATGAGCTGACACACTGGACAAAGCACCGAAGCCGCCTGGACCGGGAATTCGGGCGCAAGAAATGGGGTGATGAAGGTTATGCGCGCGAGGAGCTGGGTGGAGCCTTCCTATGCGCCGATCTGGCCATAACGCCGGAACCTGGCGAAGATCACGCCGCCTATATCCAGGGCTGGCTGAAGGTGCTGAAGAACGACAAACGCGCGATCTTTGCCGCTGCCGCGCACGCACAGAGAGCAACCGACTATTTGTGCCAGATGCAGCCGAGTGCTGAGGAAGAAAAGCACAACAATCGGGCTGCCGCATAGGCAGCCCTTAGCTTCGGGCCTCATTCATGCTTGCATATGCTGGTTCTCGGTCGCAGTTTGATTTCTGGTGGAAAAGGCAGCAGGAGGTGGTTAGTAAATGGGGGGGAAGCTGATAATGTTGTGCGCTGGCTTGATGGCGACCGATGGCGATACGGTCCGTTGCTGTGAGAGCGCTATAGGCGCATGTAAAGGTCAGAACCTTCGCCCAATGGGAGATGGCGCGCCGAATGTTTCGGGCTTCGATACACCGGAGATCGACGGGCGCTCGCGCTGCGCGCTTGAAGCCGAGGTTGGATTTAAGGCCGCCGCCAGGTTCGCCGAGCTCCTTCGCACACCGGGCCTTGTGGTCGACGATTCAGGCGAAGTTGACAGCAATGAACGGCCTCTTGTTTGGCTGCGACTTCCCAATGGTGCGACTATCGGTGAAGTCTTGATCCGCGAAGGTTACGCTCGCGAGTGGAGACCAAGGCAGCGGAATGACTGGTGTTCTGGCGAACTGCGGCGAGAATGATAGTGCGATAAGCTTTCATATGACAATCACACCATTCGCGGTAAGCGGCGTAGGTTGGACCTGTCACGTATTAGGGGGCCGAGGCGTTGAATGAGATTTTTAGGATGGTTATCGGTTGATACATGTATCGAGGCAACTTATATTTGCGATCCGGCCTAGGATACCTCCGTGGTAAGTAGCCATAGACTGAGAAAAGGCCTGGCGGACAACCGACAGGCCCCGACTAGCCTACCTAAAACGGTCGTTTACGCCTGAGTGCGCATTCCGGAGCATCCGGCCGGTCATTCCGACAACATCCGGCCGCCTAAACCGGGGTCTCCGGCCACCCTTGCTTAGCGGCTGCGAGGCCTGAGTTTTTGGGTATCAGTTTTGGGTGCTTTCGTCACCTGTTTTGAGTTTGGTTTTGCGCATGCTTTGCCCGTCGAGTTCGATGCGATAGGCATTGTGCACAAGGCGGTCGAGAATGGCATCTGCAAAGGTGGGCTCGCCGATCACATCGTGCCATGCGTCGATTGGCAGTTGGCTGGTGATCAGGGTTGATCCAACTTCGTAGCGATCTTCGACAATTTCCATCAAGTCGCGGCGCTGACTTGCATCGAGGCGATCCGGGCCCCAATCGTCCAGGATCAGCAGTTGGGTTTTCGTCAGCGCTTTGAATACCCGGGGAAAGCGTCCGTCTCCGTGGGCCAACTCCAGCTCGTCAAAGAGGCGCGGCATGCGTTTGTAAAGCACAGTTACCCCATCACGGCATGCTGATTGCGCGAGGGCGCAGGCCAGCCAGGTTTTGCCAACGCCGCAAGGGCCAGTGATCATCAGGTTGCGTTTGTCTTTGATCCAGCGCCCGGTCAGCATCTGCTGGAACAGAGCTTTGTCGAGACCGCGCCGAGATTTGTAATCCACGTCTTCCGGCGAAGCACCGACGTGTCGCAGTTTTGCTGTACGCATGCGGCTTTCGAACCGCTTTGTCTCGCGGCTGGTTGCCTCGCGATCAATGAGCAGACCCAGCCATTCGGCGTGCGTCAGGCTGGCAGTGCCGTCCTGTTGTTGCATCTCGGTAAAGGGGTCTGTTGCATTAACTGGGTTTCGCTTGGATATTTGAAGCAGGTTCAACGAGTGGAGGATCATCATGCAGCGCAATCCTTTCAAACATCATCGGTTTTCGCCCGATGTTATTCTTTGCGCGGTGCGCTGGTACTGCCGCTTCTCGCTATCTTGTCGAGATGTGCGAGATTTGTTGGCTGAGCGGGGCATCAATGTGGACGCTTCCACGATCCATCGCTGGGTCCGCAAGTTTGGTCCAGAGATCGCAAAGCGGTCATTCAAGCATCGATCATGGCGCGGCCAAAGTTGGCACGTCGATGAAACTTACATCCGAGTTGGCGGAAAGTGGCGCTATCTTTGGCGCGCGGTTGATCAGAATGGACAGCTGGTCGATTTCCGTCTGACCGCGCGCCGAGATATCAAAGCAGCAAGGGCTTTTCTGAAGCAAGCCTGCGAGAATGCCCGGCTATATCAGCCACGCTCAATAACTACCGACAAGGCACATAGCTATGCCCGTGTGATCGGCGAGATGAACCGCTTCGAGCTTCCTGGCGAAGGCGTTCTGCACATAAACCGCAAGTGGAAGAACAACCGGATCGAGAGCGATCACGCCGCCCTCAAGAAGTTGATTACCCCGATGCGTGGCTTCAAATCATTGTCTTCTGCCAAAGCTACGTTGCGCGGGATCGAGGCGATCCGAACCATCAAAAACGGCCATGTCCACGGTAAAGAACCGGGCGTCGAAGGCGAAATCCGTTTCGTGAGCAAACTCTTTGGCGTGGCAGCCTGATTGGCGGTGCAAACAAAGACACTTCGGGACTATGTAGATTAATGCAACAGACCCCTCAGACGCCGGTAGAGCGACCATGTGTGGCTTTTTGCCAAGCCCAGTTCCCAAGCGGCATCTCCGATAGCCGCGCTGATTGGCTCGCCCTTGTTCTCAAGTTCCAGGATCGGACGGAGAACCGCTGCTCGTTGTTTCGCAAGACGCTCGTTTACCACGCAAATACCCCGCCCCAATAAGCCGACACTTACCCACAGAACCGACCGTATGCCAATAAAGGGTACAGTATGGTAATTAACGGTACAATATGAAAATTAAGGGTACAGACCGCAATTGATATCGCTGGGAAATTTCAGACCAGATTCTGATTAATTAGGGTACAGTGACACGGTGTCTCACCAATCTCACAGGGCGTCGCTGGCTCGCTGCCCTTCACAGGATCCGGCTTCTTTGGGACAATGTTCATCGTTTCTAGTCTTTCACTACCGCCCTCAATGATTGCATGTTCGAGACGATGGCGGTTCTGGAGGCCCAAACGGTTGAGGCTCGCCAAGTCAGTATGTGTCTCATTTGAACAACTTTTTACAAAAGCCCACAACTCTTGGAAAACGGTTCCTGAAGGCTTGGTAAATTTGTCAAAAAGGCCTTCGGAAGAGCGGACGCGGCTCAAATACCGCTCACATGGGCGTGGAATGACCCTATAACTTGAAAAAAGCTAAGAAACCTTCCCATTTGAGTAGGGCGAATTCACGTCACTCAGCCAAAATTCCCAGATCTTAACTCCGCGCTTTATGGTCATTTTCAAAGGTGATGTGCCCACTAAGGCAATGAGCACATCATCGGATTGCTGGCTCCTCAGAGCAAGAAATCACTGGCTAGATAGTCGCTGGCACTGACTTCGGCACCGTCGTTGATACGGACGGCAAAATCGATTGTGCTGTCATCGTCCGTCAAACCATAGACCATCGTGTGGCTACCCACATTTTTAACCCAAAGCGAACCTGCACCCTGCGCGATGCCTTGTGCGGATGTCAGTTCTCCGAGGAACGCAAAGCCATCGTCACCAACCAAAGCAATATTTGCATCCATACCGGAGAGATTTATGACATCGCCCCCGGGAAAGACCTATCCGCTCAATTCCATCAATCTCATCCGTTGCCGTCAATGTGGAATCTGCTGTGTTGTTGAATACAAAAGTATCGAAGCCAGCGTTACCACGAAGAATGTCGGCCCCAAGACCGCCGATCAGGATGTCGCCACCGTTTCCGCCTGCTAAAACATCGTTACCAGCGCCACCATCAAGCAAGTCTGATCCATCTCCGCCTCTTAAAATATCATTTCCGTTCTGCCCGAAAAGATCATCATTCTGCTGCTGCCCCTCTATTCTATCATTGCCCTCGCCGCCATGTAAAACATCGTCGTTGGATCCACCGAACATTGTGTCATTGCCGTCTTCACCGCTCAAAATGTCATTTCCGCCGCCGCCGCCCATAAAGTCGTCACCCTGACCTCCCAGTAACGTATCAGCGCCATTGTTTCCAAACAACGTATCGTCGCTATCTCCGCCCTCAATCACATCGTTGCCGTCATTGCCAGAAAAACTATCTTCGCCTGTTCCGCCCTGCAGAATATCATCGCCGTCACCGCCGTACCCCGTATCATTTCCGGCACCGCCGGTTATAAGATCAGAACCGCCAGAGCCGGCTAGAAAATCATCACCAGCACCGCCGTTTATTGTGTCATCGCCAAAATTGCCTCGAAGTACATCATTTCCTGCACCGCCATCGATGATGTCATTCCCATCTTGTCCGAATACAGTGTCATCACCTTCTCCGCCCATGAACGTATCGTTCCCTTCGCCGCCGTTCAAAGTATCATTTCCGAGTCCACCATTCAAAGTATCCTCGCCATTCCCGCCTTGAATACCGTCATCACCTTCTTCACCAAACAACACATCATCATCGGCTCCGCCTTTTAAGATATCGTCGCCTTGTCCGCCAGATAGTTGATCGTAGCCGTTCCCACCATCGAGGACGTCAGCACCACCGAAGCCTTTCAGCAGATCATCCCCGGAACCTCCTTCTAAGGTATCTGCGCCGGCACTACCGATAAGATTGTCAGTGCCATCGGTTCCAAGCCTCACCAACCCCGACTCGATGAATTCCGAAATCGGAATAACTTGACCACCGGCAAACTCGAATACCTCAACACGAGAACCCAATTGTGCAAAGTAAGCCGTGCCCGACTGGCCACCCTTGTTCCAACTCAGCGTCAACATCACGCCATCGACAGCGTTGCCTGAATCCCAGATTGAAACCGTTATGTCCGAGAGCGCCAAATCATAAAATTCAACGCGGTCTGTTCCACCGACTTCTGCTTCGCCAGCAGCGTCAATGACAACATCACCAGCGTTGGCACTGATACGATAGATATCATCGCCTGTTCCACCGCGCAGGATTTGCGCCTGAAGTAGATAAACGCCATCGGTTCCGTCTTCGGCATCCAAGGTGTCGTTGCCCGCCCCACCAAGTAGAGTGTCAATTCCCGTGCCGCCATTCAGGAGATCATTGCCGAGCCCGCCCTCTACGATGTCAGCTCCGTCACCGGCATCAACGTTGTCATTGCCCGAGCCGCTATTGATCGTATCGTCGCCATCGCCGCCGAAAATAATGTCATTGCCTTCGTCGCCGAAAATGGTGTCGTTCCCTTCGCCGCCGTTCAGAGTATCATTGCCGAGACCGCCATTCACGAGATCGTTGCCAATCCCACCAAAGATTTGATCGCGGCCTTCGCCTCCGTTCAGAGTATCCTCTCCGCCTGCGCCGAGCAGCAAATCGTCACCAGTATTACCATCAAGAGTGTCATTGCCCGCCTCACCGTTCAGGACATCATCGCCTGCGCTACCTCCAACAGTATCATCGCTTGATGCACCGGTTCTGCTGACGCCAGTACTCGTGAAGGCATCGGACGTAAGGGTTAAGCCGTCAGCGAACTCGTATGCCTCAATATATGAGCCCGACTGGGCAAAGTAGGCAGTCCCCGACAGACCATTCTGCTGCCAGCTGATTGCCAGCATATCGCCATCCGCTGAATTGTCGGATGCAAATGTCGAAATCTTTGCATTCGCAAGCGACACATCTGTGAACTCAACCCGGTCATTGCCGCCATTCTGATCCTCACCTGCGGCATCGACAAGAACGTCGCCAGCATTCGCACCAATCAAGTAGATATCATCGCCTGTTCCGCCACGCAGTTGCTGTGCTTGCGATAGTCCAACACTATCGACACCTTCGCCAGCATCCAATGTGTCATTGCCCGCGCCGCCTTCGAGCGTATCAACACCTGCGCCACCCTCCAGGATGTCGTCGCCTGCCTTACCTTCCAGAATATCCGTGCCATCAAAGCCCAGAAGAATATCACCGTAAGCGCTGCCAATCAGATGGTCTGCGCCATCACTACCTTCAAAGGTGTCTGTGAAATTGAGACCAGCGAGAGCGGTGAATGTGACAGAAGTGGAGGTAAGATATGAGGCGTTTGCATTGTTTATTTGGAAAATGGCTTTTGAACCGACAACAACAAATAAGTTGCTACCCTGTTGAAGAAGATGGTTTGATTTAAGGTCCGTCAACGATGTGACATCAGAGCTGCCAAAGAATGAGATGCGGTCTCCCTGGCTTGGATTAAAGTCATAAATCACATCCTGATTACGTCCCCCGTCATGTACAAATGTGTCAGCACCTAACCCGCCAGTATAGTGATCTTGTCCTGCGCCACCGTCCAGGATGTCGTTTCCGTCCCCACCGTTCAGCACGTTCGTTTTATTATTGCCATAAAGTTCATCATCATGCGCTGATCCAGCGAGGTGTTCGATACCAAAGAAAGTATCACCCGTCGCTTCACCCCGGTTCACAGATGCGTCACGCAAGCTCGCCACTATCGAAGAGATTGCAGCGCTGTATTGTGCGAAATCGTTTGCGCCAGATCCACCGTCGAGAATGTCAGCACCCTTTCCACCAAATAGGTAGTCATCCTCAGAACCACCTCGAAGCGTATCATTACCGCTGCCGCCAACCAGAGTGTCAGTGCCGCCCCGACCTTCAAGGACATCATCTCCCTCCAAGCCGTAAAGCTGATTACCGGCAGCATTGCCGTAAAGTCTGTCGTCGTGATTGGACGCAACGAACAACTCAACATTGGTGAAAACATCTCCCTCTGCCTCGCCACGGTTCCGGTGTGCGTTTTCAAGGTCAAGGGTTATGCTAGAAGCTGCGTTATTATAGAGCGCTTGATCCGTCCCTGCGCCCCCGTCGAAGCTGTCTGCTCCAGAACCCCCAACGAGAAGATCGTCACCGTTTCCTCCGCGAAGATCGTCGTCACCATCACCGCCGATAAGGGTATCGGAACCGTCATTGCCAATAAGCGTATCTGATCCACTTAGTCCGTTGAGACGGTTGTCGGCACTGTTTCCAGCGATCACGTCGTCGTAATGCGAGCCAACAGCGTGTTCGATTGATACCAGTACGTCTCCCTCAGCATCACCGCCAGAGCCGGTTCCTAGCGCAAGATCGATGTTCACGCCTGCCCAACTGCTGAGATAATCGACAGTATCAATGCCCGCACCACCATCCAGCCTGTCCGCGCCGCCATTCCCAATCAGCCTATCGTCACCCGCCCGGCCCAAGAGTGTGTCATCTCCCCCGTCACCTGCGAGCGTGTTTGCACCAGGATTACCGTCAATAAAGCGCGCGGGCGCTGCATATGGTGTTTCGACATCCGGTTCGAGCAGAAACGCCGGCACGTTGGTTTTTACCGGTCCCACTTGCATGGAGGCGCCATCCGGAAACGCAAAATGTGATGCATTCAGAGCGCCTGGGTTTACATCGCGGATGACAAGCGCACGGCCGCCCCCAAGGTCTGCGTAGGTGTCATTTCCCATCCGCTGCAAAACCAACGTCGAAATTGGTAAATCTCTGAGGTCGATTAAATCTCCCTCAGAGCCATCAAAGTCTACAACAACGACTGCGCGTGGCCCAGGTGCTACACCGTCGCCATCCTCACGTTGGATTCTGAACCGATCTCCACCGCCATCGCCCCATAGGCGGTCAAAGCCACCAGTCGTGATCAGCCAGTCAACACCTCCACCACCGCGCAAAACGTCGTTGGCGTGTCCCCCGCCATCACGGATGTAGTTCGCAGATCCATCGCCAATCAGGATATCATTGTGGCGTGATCCAGTGACGTTCTCTACCCCGGTGTAGGTATCGTCATGCGCTTCGCCCGCGAAACCACGACCCTGAGACAGGTCGACGTGCACGCCGGTGCTCAAAAAGCCGTGCTTGTAAGAAACAAGGTCTTGACCGGCTCCGCCGTCAAAATGTTCCCGTCCCTGTAGTGCCGACAAAATGTCGTCACCATTCCCACCTCTCAGCGTGTCATCGCCAGTCGCGCCAAACAGAACGTCATCGCCGTCCCTGCCTTCAAGGATATCATTGCCGTTTTCGCCATTCAGCAAGTTTGTTCCGGCATCGCCACGGATGATGTCGTTGTGTTCCGATCCCTGTACATTCTCAAAACCGGAAAACACGTCCCCGTCAGCGTGCCCCCCGCTCCCGGTTCCGGCCGCCAGATCAATTGTAACGCCCGCATTGCTTGAGCCATAAGCAAGCCGATCCTTGCCTTCTCCGCCGTGGAGGATGTCCGCACCAGCGCCGCCGCCGAGGTCGTCATCGCCAGCGCCACCAATGAGCGTGTCATCACCCGCGTCGCCGTCGAGGTCGTCATTGCCCTCTCCGCCCGTGATCATATCCACGCCATCACCACCATCGATGACGTCGTCACCGACGCCCCCATCCAAGGTGTCAGAACCAGTTCCGCCGACGATGATGTCGTCACCACCCATCCCGTTGATTATATCGCTTCCGCCATCACCAAAAATTGCATCGCCACCGCCGCCGCCATTGATAGTATCGCCTTGATGCGTCCCGACGCGAACGTTTTCAAACAGATCGCTCACAGTGTCGGTTTCCAAACCGCCCAACACGCCGCCTTCATCTGCAAGGGCGCGACTGCCTAGAAGTAAGTCAAAACCAGCCGCATTTGTAAGAGCGAGGTTGATGTCTTCGACTGTTTCGCCAAGGCTATCTCGCAGCGCAACCAGCGTGTCACCCAGCAGTATCCAGAATGCGTTTGCCTCTTCGGCACCCAACAAATTAGACCAATCCGCCGCGCGTGCCGCGATCGTATCGAGATCGTCGGTCAAGTTTAGTGTGTCTGTGGCAAAATCATAGGCCGTCTCACCGATGACTTTTTCCAGTGGCCCTTGGGCGACCATCCGCGCCGTCAATGTGGCGTGGATACCTTGCCAGGCGACCTTGATCCCCAAAGAAGCGTTTTCGCCGACGAAACCTGTACTTCCCCGCTGCGCCCATTCGACGCCGGAAAAAATTTCCATGAAATCGACCAGACGGGAGTCAATATTCGATCCATCCCCCGTTGCGCGTGCATCTGGATCATTGTCCAGAACCCCGGCCCATTTGAGAAGGATGTCGCGTGTCAGATCTGCAGCGCGGCCCAATTCATCAAGCGGCAGACGGTCAAGCTCGCGTACCAGACCCCGAAGTTCGTCATCGCGGGTCATCGCCAGGTGCAGCGCTGGCAACGAGCCGTAACCCCGCGACAGAGGCAGAAGTAGGGCCTCAATGTTCAATTCCGTCGTTGCGCCGAACACCTGGCTTTCAGCACCAAGCTCCCACGTGTTCACGTTGTCATTGAGATAGTGAACGTCTGCGATCTCACGGTTCTGTCCGTCTTTAACGAAAGTCGACCAACCCGAAATGTAGTTCTCTTTCACATAACGATTGTCGGACGTCTCCGCATAGCTGATTGATGTGATTCCGTGATGATCAAGCGACTTGAGTTCATCAGCCTGACTGACACCATCTTGGTTAAGGTCACGCCAGACAAGAAGATCATCCCAATCATCATCAGCATTCGTGATAAACCCATCACCATCGCTGTCATGTAGGCCAAGCTTCACAAACGCGGGCATCTCATCGTCGCCATAGAGCTCAGTAATATCGTCAATGAGACCGTTGCCATTGCGATCCATCGCCAGCTGGCCATCATCTGGACCAACCCATCCAACGCGCTCCGCGAACCCATCTGCATCAATGTCGAAAAACACTGTCCCATCGTCATAGATATGGCGAACGTCAGCAGCCACACCGTCACCATCCAGGTCCAACACCAGGGGTGATACGTGGTTCATTGCGCCGCCAAAAAACTGAAGCGAAGCGTCAATATTTGAGTTGGGGCGAACCGCAACTTCGGTGCCGAGTGAAAATTGAACCCCGCCAAATGAGTAAGAGTTCTCTTCAGTGGGTGCCGTGTCATCCACAACAGTACCGAGAGAAAGCCCAAAGTCCGCCGGGACTACAACAACTTCATTTGCTATATCGCCTCCAAACGAAAATCGCGTACCGGTGGTGCTGGCGTCTAGTTTCAAGTAAAAATCGTCTAAAGCGCTTGAAGGTGAACCGATGGAATTCAAGGAATTACTCAGCTCCGAACCAGTAAAAATTTGGAAATCTGTGCCACTGGTTTTCGTAAGGCTCTTTGAAAACGCAGCGAAACGAGCTCCAAGGCTTAAGCCCGGGTCGTTAAAAGAGCCCTCTTGAAACGTATCCTCGTCAGGTGTCGATGGTGTGGTTGTTGAATACGATCGAACAGCACCTTCTCCACCGTACGTAAGATTCACCTTGCCGTCTTCGCCACCTACTTGCGTCCGTTTTAGTATGTTGTTTACCGTGCTGTCCACATTCCTCGATTCAAAGTCGAAGTCGTCGTATTGCAGTTCGATCTTTCCGTTTACGACAACACTACCACTTTGTTCGATTGTGAAAGTCGTGTCTTGACTGATCTGAAAACGTGAAGAGCCAAACATGTACATTACATCAGGGGAACCGCCAGCATAGATGTCTCCATTAATTGCTGCCCATGGGTATGCCGTGGCACCCTGTGCATGATCACCGTAATCACGTCCATCGTCGTTGATTGACTGCGGCGATATTCCTAAGTCCTGCAAGTCTGTAAGAGAATACGCTCGTCCCACATCTAGCTGAGCATCATATAATCCAGCCTCGAGATGTTTAACGATATCGAAATCATCAAAATTAATGCGAGTTCCGACGCGATCTACCAGCAAATCGGATTGTTTTTGAAAGTGAACAGTGGGCGTGTTTTGTTTTGTATCGATATTACCTAATGTAGAATCGGCCAGTACGCCGGTTATCCTATCTTCCGGATCAAAAGGCTGTCCTATTCGATAAATATTGTCCAAATGAGATTTGCTGAATTCATTGGCGTCAATGACATTCCATGTATTCGTTGAGGCGTCGTAATTAAAAGGGTCAACTACTTTATACTCAAGCATAACTCCTCGAGCCCCAGGCACACCAATTGTGTATTCCTTCGTTCCATCTGCGCGTGTTTCAACACTCAAAAATCTGTGACATTTTTTTATCCCCACCAGCCCAAAGGCTGTCCAATATATATCAGGCGCGCTTCCGGCCCGTCGTAATAGGCCCAAAGGCCGTATCCATAAAACAGTACCCATTCCCTTGATTGAATGAGCGTGATTTCGTCGCTAATAACCCTCGAAAAGTTCCTCCGTTTAAGCCTGTCTTCTACTGTTAAAACTGTACGATCAGAGAAGTCTCCCTTAACCAACATGCACTTTTCGAAAATTCGCTGCCCATTGCTCCCTAGAGAAATTAATGCGTTAGAAATACTAGTATTTTTGATAGTCCCGCTGCGCCACTCGTTCACTTGCAGTTGAGCTTTTAAGTTGTCGTAGCTGGGGCTTGATCCGTAATTTCGTAGCCGCTCTTTGCGATGGAAGTTCGGTGGAGCGGCAGGACCTACTACGGAAAACTCTGCGTATATGCAGTGCCCTCCATCTAGGAAGGCAACCTCTTCAAGTACTTTGACGTCATCAGGTATTGAAGATAGAAGGTAACTGCGCTGAAGGTGTGGATCGATTTGGGATTTCGCAAACATCACAAGTGCGAGGATAATTGAACCAAAAAGTAAAGTGCGCTTTACATTAGACATCATTGGTCCTGTCGTCCCGCTTCCGGCGCTCTATGAACGTGCCGTCCGGGAAGAAAACGAAGCGTACTTCCGTTTGAACAGGCAAAATGAAACGATAGCTTTCAGGAGTTCGCCCACTAACCAAGTCGAATGGCGGCGAGAAAAACCTGGGCGGCGCTGTGAGCAGAAAACCAAAAACATCTTCATTAGGATCGACGGGACTGGGAACTCTATAGTAACAAGTCTGGTATGGGAAAATTCCCCAGAGGCGAGCAAACTCGCAGGCTTGGGGATCTGGGGCCTCCCAATCAATATCGCGCGGATCGGCGCGATCATATATTGGAGAATTGTCAGCGGTTAGATATGACGTCGCCATTCGAGTACCATACTTGTCGGCGAAGAACAGTACCGCGATCAGAACCGTTAAAAAAATTATGGCATATAACAGCTTCATAAATCCAAACTCGCTGCATTCCACAGCCCACTAACACTTCATCTTTTTTTGCCTCAACTGCACCTACGCAACCGGCCCGACAACCGAGGTAAATACGCCACCATCGCGTGTGGCAAGTAAATTGGTTAATAAAGGGTTAAAAAGTGGAATCATGGTTAACGCGGGGCGCAACAACTCAGTTTCCAAGATATAAAAGCCCAAGTTTTGCGTATAATTTCAGCGCTCAAACAGTTGTCTGCTGTCATATGGAGTGGAGAAGCTACCGATATACTTATCGGCCTTTCCGCCTTTTGGTGAACTAAGTCAGGCACCGCCTTCATGACGTGTCCATTTTAAAAAGTGTTTGTTTGGGGCAAATTTGAGATCAGCAAAATCAATAACTTACAGGTTAAAAAGCAAGTATGTCCAGTTGGTATGCTTAAATCGCGCGAAGCCGGGTATTTCTCCACGAGACAGACCCATTATTATGGCCCTACCGATTGAGCCCTCTTTCTCTGTCGATTTTGCGCCCAAGCTCCCGCTTTTTCTCGAGAGCTTTGCCCAGTTCGCGCCCCTCTCGATCCCTCTCAACAGTCACGGGTTTTACCCGATCCAGCACGGCACTGAGGCGTTCTTTGACGCTTTCCTGACTTCGCTCAGACGACACCGCCTGCTCCAACCCCTCCCTCTCCTGCTCGCGCTCGACAAGGATCAGCAGATGTCTTTGAGATCACAGATGTTCTGCCAAACCAGCATCTTCGGATGAAACGATTGACCGAGTCCCGCCAAGATGTGGATGACACTCTTCGGCAACCGATTGGCGGGCTGCAAAACAGTTTCATCATCCAGCGCCCTGACCCCATCGACTATTACGGTGGGATGCTGGCCGTCTATATGTTCCATTTCTTGATCAGCAAATGTATTGGTCAGATAGAAACCATCAACGATTTTCCGACTTCCGTTTTTGGAAAGTTCGCGGAATATCCTGTGACCTTTTCCCGACTTCCAGATGACCGTGCAAAAGGGTGGGATGGGTTGCGCATCTATACGATCGAAGTGATCATCTGGCTGTCCTTGGGCGGCTTTTCCACCGACCGCGATGGCAATGAGCTTTCACCGGTGGAGAAATCAACAGTGTTGTTCGACCAAGTGGAGTTCTGGTTCAAGGCATTGGAAAAGCTTGCCACAACGGATCAGACCTATCGCAACTGGGACCAGTTGCATGCAGTGCATAACCCAATCTATGGCAACTCCGATAAGGTCAACACTGGTCTGTTCGGAAGCGTAGACCCAGAGCAATGGATCGGTACCACTGATGCCTATCTGAAAGGCTCACAAATACGCCACAAGCTGTTGGATATGATGACCTCGCTTGGTTAAAGGATCGCAGCGAGCTCTGGATCGATAATGGGGGCCATTATCGTTACCTCGCGAGAGCCTCGATTTCAGCGATCTCAAATGCTGTGATGCACTGGCAGGACACCTCAACAGGAGTCCACCATGCCTCATCTCGATCACACCGCCTTCGTCACTGCCTGCCGCGATGAACGCGGTGTCGGCAATCACACGCTGCGGGCCTATGCCCAGGATCTGCGCACCTTCGCACGCTTCACCAAGGAGTATCACCTCGCCGATCCACTGTCGAAAGACGACATCCTCGCCTACCACAGCCATCTGCGCGATGAGCTGCACGCCAAGCCTGCCTCCATCGAGCGGCGGCTGGTCACCCTCAAATCGTACTTTGCCTGGCGCGCCGACCGGAACAGCGCCCTGCCCTCCCCGTTTGCGGACGTTCGTATCTCGGTCCGGATCCCCCGGCGCCTTCCGCGCCCAGTCGACCGAGAAACGCTGAAAGCAGTATTGCAGTCGGAAACCGGGCCAACCGGCGCGCAACCCGCAGATCAGGAGGTCACCATCCTGATGATCAAACTGCTGATTGTGACCGGTCTCCGGATCAGCGAACTCACCACCCTGAAGATCTGCGACGTTACTGCCGATGCGTCACAAATGATCGTGCGTGGCAAAGGCAACAAGGAGCGGATGGTCTTTGTGCCGAACGCGGAGCTGCAAGAGATGTTTCGACGATATTGCGCAGATCGCGTCAGGCACGACTCCCTGAAGTCGCCGCTGTTCTTGAACGCCGTTGGCCGTCGGCTGCGGTCGCAGACGTTTCGGAAACGGTTGCGCGTGCTGTCACACCGCTTGGGGATCACGCCGCATCTGACGCCACACCGATTCCGCCATTCCGCTGCAACGCTGTTGATCGAGGAAGGCACCGACATCCGCATGGTGCAGGCGCTGCTTGGGCATGCCAGCCTAAGAACAACAGAGATCTATGTGAGGGTTTCGAACCATGCGCTGCGACGCGCCCTGGAGCGGGCCGATATTCTGGATGTCCTCAGGCACTGAGCACGGCAGGCAGATGTTCGGGACCGTGCGAACACACTTGCGGGCAAGTTGCGAAACAGACCTTCGCTTCACCTAATTGGCCATCTGCTGATTTTATCTGTGCCACGGCACAAGGCTTCAAGTTAATATGAGATGATCTTGACGCACGACAGCATGGCGGGCCTCAATGGCGCGAGAATGCTAGCCCCTCATCGCTTGTGTTAGAAATCACAGACGATAGACGCAAAGGTCCAAAGTTTTCACGGATCGTTGGATTTGAAAGACGATAATGAATACAGCACCAAAGCCGAAATTCTCTGTGTCCGCCCGACATCTTGGACCCGTTTTAACGCTCGATGGGGAGTTAACGAAGAATAATCAAAATTTGGTTTTCGCGCGAAATGGTATTGGTAAATCATTCCTGTCGCGGGCGTTCAGATATCTCGACCTGCATGGGCAGCAGGAAGACGTTTCAGGGGCAGCTTTCAACCTTGTGTCGGATGAGTCCGCCGACCACTCTGGTTCATTCGCCATTTCTCGCGGGACAACGGCGATGGGCACGCTTGACCTGCAAAAGGCGGGAGACAAGGTCACAGCGACAGTCAATGACACAATCTTCCACGTGTTCTCGGAAGACTTCGTGCAGGAAGAGTTGCGGGAGCGCAAATACGAACTGGATGGCGAAATAGAGAACCAGATCGCTGTCGATAGCGAGAACATCAAGCTTGTTGATGCGAACAAGGCGTTGGAGGAGGCAAGGCAAAAGGCCTTCGAGGCTTACAATGCTCTTGAAGGGAAATTTACTACCGCGAAAGAAGCGGAATTGCACGAAAAGGCGGGGATCAATAAGCAACTGAGAGAGTACAAGGCTCTTTCTTTGGAGAAGCTCCTTGAGACCATTCAGGAGAAGCCCGAAGATCCGGAGCAGTCACTTGCCGAAATCATCAAGGACCTTGATAGCCTCAAGGCGATACCCGCAGAACCTGTCTATCCTGGGCAGGTAGAGGCTGTCGGAACCAACGATATCGATCTGGACGCCCTTGCCGCGTCGCTTGAATGCTTGACGTCTCCGTCAAGTGTCTCCGATGCAATCAAGAAGAAGATCGACGCCCATCACGGCTTCTACGAAGAAGGCGCAAAGATCGTTCGTGATGAGCACCGGACGGAGTGCCCTTTCTGCGAACAAGGGATTGCTGAACCCAACCCCAAGGCAATCATTGACGCCTATATAGAGTATTTTGAAGACGAGGAAGAGAAACACAAAGCGGAGTTGAGGGATTTCTTCCGGAAGCTCAAACAGATGGAAACGCAGCTGGATCAAACAGAAACCCAGCTTGCAAGGCAGAAATCCCGCTACGACAATCTCAAACGCCATGTGCCTTCGAAGAAAGATACAGAAGTCGGTGACGCAGCGAATGAGCTGAAGAATGTGCGGGAAGCGATATCGGCTCTAAAGTCGGTCATCGAACAGAAGGCTGCTGCACTTGGAACAGCATCCGCACTTCCTGCCGAGAACCTGCCTGCATGCGTCACTGCAATCAACGCCGTCATCAACGAAAACAATGACAAGGCGCAAGCGCTGACTTCGGCTGTGGAGAAGGCTGACGAAGAGCGCAGAACACTACAGCGGAAGGCCTGCACTGTGTTTGAGCGCGAATTTACCATCGGCAACTGGGCCGGATATCGAGACTGTGCGCGGGCTTCAGGCCGATGCGGTATCGAAACATGGTGATGTGATTCAGCTTGAGAAGGCAAGCCCGTCAGCACAAGCACGAGATCGAGTTGCAGAGACGTTCGAATTGCTCCTAAGAGAATTCTTCGCTGAGAAATATATCTTTGACAAGACGAGCTTTGTTTTGAAGCGCGGAGAACGGGAAATGGCTCGCGGACCGCATCGCACGTTGAGCGATGGCGAGAAGACAGCAATTGCATTCTGCTATTTCATTGCATGTGCACACAAGAAGGTGGCGACAGGCAGCGACTACAAAGAGTTGTTTCTTGTATTTGATGATCCAGTTACGTCGATGTCTTATGATTTTGTTTTCGCAATTGCACAGACTTTGAAGAACCTGAATATCTCGGACCAGGGCGAGATTTCCATCAATCCAGGTAAGATTGATGGCACCACATGCTGGAGACCAGAATTGCTCCTTCTGACCCATAGCAGCTATTTCTTCAATATCTCACTTACGAACCGTGTGGTCGATGATAACGCTGCGTTTGCATTGCACACCGACGGCAAGAGCCACAATCTTGCTCGCCTTAACAAATATATCGCGCCCTTCCAGGAGCAGCTGATCGACATCTACGAGGTGGCGAACGGCAAGGACCCTGATCACCGGACCGCAAATTCGATCCGTTCAGTGTTGGAGGCGATTGGTCGCTTCTGCAGGCCAGACAAGTCCGACAGCCTGACGGATTTCGTTAAGCATCTTGCTGGCGAGGAAGGCATGACGCTCAAGAGCGTCCTGATCAACTCGCTATGCCACGGTACATACTACGACGAGACGCCTCCGCCAGATGATCTGGTGCTCGCCTGCAAGGAAACGTTGGTTGTTGTGGAACACTATGCGGTGGGTCAATTGGAGCTGGTTAAGAAAGCGGCCAAGGCATGAGGATTGAAATCAATCGGTCAGCCTGCGATTGGTGTCGTCCAATCTCTCCCGCGCTTAGGTCGTGAAGATCACCTTTTGTCACACCGCCTCAGCGAATGGTTGGAAATGGGAACGCGGATCTTAGGTCTAGGGCACAGCGCTAATAGCCGATTGAAGGCAGTCTTTCTCGCCCG
Source organism: Roseobacter denitrificans OCh 114 (assembly GCF_000014045.1). Taxonomy (NCBI): domain Bacteria; kingdom Pseudomonadati; phylum Pseudomonadota; class Alphaproteobacteria; order Rhodobacterales; family Roseobacteraceae; genus Roseobacter; species Roseobacter denitrificans. The sequence goes on along the minus strand of NC_008386.1, from coordinate 46,516 downwards.
TGCCGGATTAGACGGCATAGAACTGCATGCAGCCGAAACTGGACTGAGCCGAAAAAACGCCTCCTTCGCATGACCAATCGCCGTACTAGTTTACGTGCGGTTTCAACCCGTCAGGATTCACCACTGGCGCCTGCGAGACGAAACCTTTGTCAGCCTTGGTGTCTTGTTAGACTTGCGCTTGTTGGCACCCGTCTGCAGCGCCTGAAGGTTCTTCCGCGCATCTGAGCCGCCTTTTGACCGCGGCCAGACATGGTCAACTTGCCAACCCATGGCACTGTCTCTGTTGTAGGCAGGCTTGTAGATCACGTTGCCTTGCGCATCCCGTCTATAAAGGTTGGGATTTTTACCTTTGACGGGTCGCGCTTTGTTCCAAACGTGCTGGGCTTTGGGATTTGTAGAATACGGCATTGAGAGCTCCTTTGGTTATGCCGCGGATCTCCGCGTGTGGATGTGGGAACCGGACGGCGTGACTTCGATGTCAAACCCGTCGGTGATCATGGATTTCACCTGTTCGGTATGGGAGATCAGCCCCACCGACCGCTTGTCGTTGGTCAGTTCGTAAAGCGTCTCAAGCGCCGTATTCAGGGTATCTTCGTCCAGGGTGCCGAAACCCTCGTCGATGAAAATCGCATCGAGCTTGATCCCACCACTGTTCTGCTGAACGACATCGGAGAGACCGAGGGCAAGGGCAAGCGACGCCTGAAATCCCTCGCCGCCGGACAGCGTCTTTGTAGGTCGCGACTTCTCGGTGTTGGCGTCGAAGACGGCGATATCCAACCCACGTTTCTGTCGCCCTCCAACAGCATCTTCCGGGCGGAGGAGCTGGTAACGTCCGCCCGTCATGGGACCGAGCCGTTGATTGGCGGCGACGAGAACCTCATCGAACATCGCGGCAATTGCAAAGTCCGGGAGCCGAACCTTCCGCTCATTATTGCCGTTGACCAGGTCTGCGAGGCCGCCAACCGGACCGTACTCCGCTTCGAGGGCAGCGATACGGATGGAAAGCGCTGCGACTTTTCGTTGCGTTTCGAACTTTGCTTCCAGGTCGCGCTGCAAGCGAATGTGAGTCTGCTGACTGGTTTCCAGCTTCGTCTGCGCGGATTCTTTTGCAGCCGTCAACGCCTCGACGTCTGGAGGGCTTCGATTACTGATTTCGTTCGCCAGCCGTGCGAGTTGGGCCTTGTTGGCAGCAACGCGCTCGTTGAATGAGTTGATCTGTTCCTCCAGCGCGTCGGACTGCGCGACGTCAGCCTTTGCAACTTTGAACCCAGCCTCATCCAGCCCTGCCGTTCCAAGCCTCTCGGTGAACTCCGCTTGGGCCTTTGTAAATGCCTGGGCTGTTCGGTCGACTTCTGCCACCGCACTCGTCACACCTTGCTCTGCGGCACTAAGGGCGACAGCGGCCGCCTTTTCGCCGTTTGTGGCCGTCTCGTGGGCAGCAACGAGTTCGCCCCGCGCAGATACAGCGGCTGACAGTGCTGAGGCCAAGGCACCGCCTTGCCGCCAATTCTCGGGCACATCTCGCAGAAGGGTGTCGTAGGACGTCTGCGCGCGTGTCTCCGCGTCTCTGGCCTCAGAAACATCCTGGCGCGCGCGCTCATGATGGGAGGTTGTCTCCCCGGCGGCCGTTTCGGCCATGGCGATCTTGCTTTCGAGATCGACAAATCGGGCGTCCGCTTCCAGTGCAATCCTCCGGTCACGTGCTTCTGCCAAAACCGGGTCGAAGCTCTTTCGATCCCGTTCGGGACGGTCGAGGGCGTCGAGTTCGGTCTGCCTTTCGGTCAGAGATGCTCTCGCCGCCGCCAGTGCGGTCTTCGCTTCGATCTCATCGCGTTCGGCGCTGCGAAACTCCCGCGACGCCTGCTCGAACTGGTCATGGCGACCGCGGCGCTCGGGATCGCCGGTCGCTGGATTGGGGTGGTCCAGCGAGCCACAAGCCGGACAGGGCTCTCCGGGAAGAAGTTTCCTCGCCACGTGGAGCGCCTGTATCTCCGTCAGGTCCTGCTCTGCGCGCTCCAGAGCGTTCTTGCAGACTTCGAGGTGGGTGCTCCGCCTTTCATACTCGGTCTGCAACCGGTCGACTTCACCTGCCTGCAGATCGCGCCTGGACTTGGCCGTTTCAAAACGACCCAAGGCCTCAGCCTCATGCTCCACCGCCGCCAGAACATTGCCTACCTCTTGAAGGGCGCGCACGTGCGCGGGATGCTCTTTCTGGAGGTTGCGGAGCGTCGTGAGTGATTGCTCGGCGTTCGTTCGGTTGCGTTCTGCCGTCGCCTGCTCCGCAACCGCTGCCTTCGTTTTAGATCTCGCCGCCTCGAGGTCAGCCAGCAGGGTGTGGGATTGGCCGAGCGTTTGTTCGAAGCGCTGCAGTTCTAGCACTCTTGCATGGGCAGCGTCGCGATTATCCTTCTGCTGCTCCGTCCGATTGAGCGCTTCTTGGGCCACGCTCAGGGCCGATTGAGCAGAAGACAAACTTACCTTAGCCGTAGCGTGACGGGTCTGAGCGGCACCAGCCTCCTCGCCCGCAGCCCGCATCGCAGACTCAGCGACCAGAACAGTTTGGGCCGCACGCGCCTTTGCAAGACGGGACTTGGTTTCCTCAACCGCCTCACTTGCAGACTCGAGCGTTGCCTTCTCTGTCTCAGCCGCTCCCCTCGCTTCGAACTTTTCTGCCAGACCCTCTCCAGCAGACAAAGCCTTCTGACATTGCACCAGCGTTTCGGTCTCTGCTTTCACGGTAGTCTCGAGTGCGGAGACCTCTTCGCCCATCGAACGAATCTCGTCGGCCAGTTGTTCTTCGCTCAGATCACCCAGATGCGTGTCGCGCCGGACGCGTTCATCATTGATTTGGCGGTAAATGTCGGCTGCATCGCGTTTGATGCGATCCGCAAAGCGTTCGTACAGCTGGACGTCGAACAGGCGTTTCAGGATCGGGGAGCGCTCATCGCTTGGTGCGGTCAGGATTTTGCGGAAGTCGCCCTGGGGCAGCAGCACGATCTGACGGAACTGGGCAGCATTGTAGCCCAGAAGCGCCTCTATCTCGGGATCGACCCTGTTGACCTGTTTCTCGGCCACGATGTCACCGAGATTATCGCCTGCAATTTCAGCCAAAGGCATGCCGGTCGACCGAAAAAGGTAAGCCTGGTGCGGTTCGGTCGTGGTGCCTGATCCACGTAGCGCCGCGCGCTGCTGCTTGGGAACGCGTTGAACGACATATCGTTCGTCGCCGAGATCGAAGACGAGTTCGACCTTGGTGATATCGGTTGCGTGTGCGTGATGGCAAACCATGTCCTCTGCGCTGCGCTCTGCCCCGGAGGACTGTCCAAACAGAGCGAAAGAGATACCATCGAAGATCGTGGTCTTGCCCGCGCCGGTTTCGCCGTAAATGCCAAAGATCCCGGCATCGAGCGCCGCCGTGAATTCGACGACCTCGGTCCCGGCATATGGGCCGAACGCTGTCATCGTCAGTCGGATTGGTCTCATTTCGCGTCCTCCAGCACCGGGCGGTCGAGAACACCCTTCACGACGCCCTCCTCACGTTCCGTTGCGCCTTCGCCGCGGACATAGGTCAGGAATTCACCGATAACGCCGACGGGATCGTCGAGCTTTGATTGCGCCCGGCCGGCACTACTCATTACGAGGTCCTGCTTTTTCTCTCGCAAGGTCTGCAGAATGTTCGGGTAGTGTGGCCGCAGCTGAGCGGCCGGCTCGATCAAGGCCCCGTCGTCCAGCAGAATCGCCCGGATGTAGTCATCGCTCGGATTGGCCTTCGCCTCAGAAACGAGATCCTCCAGAAGCCCCCTGACCTCACGGACTTGTCTCAAAGGCTCGAAGTCCACCGTTTTCAGATTGACCACCTGCCCCTGACCGTCGAGGTCAAAGACTGTCATCGATTTCGTCGTGCCCGCTTCATCGAACCCGAAGGCCAAAGGAGAGCCGCTGTATCGGATCGCGTTCCCACCCGCGGTTTGCGGACGGTGAAGGTGGCCGAGCGCGACGTAGTTCGCACCTTCAAAGATCGCTGCCGACACGGTCTCCACCGTACCGACCGACAGCCGCCTCTCGGTCTCCGTCGGTTGGCAATTTGTTACGAAGGCATGGGCCACGACGACCCAGCGAGCATCATCTGGCACGCGCGCTCTTGCGGCCTCGATCTGCGCCCGGAGAACGTCCTCCGGCGACCGGATGTCTTCTGCCTCAAAGGCGCGACGGGCGGAGTAAATCTCTCCGTAGGGAAGCGCCGAGATCGCGATCTTGCCATGTTCATCCTCTAGGATCAGCGGCGTCTCATCTCGCTCGATCGGGCCTCGGACCAGAATACGTCGGCGATCGAAAAGCTTGGACGCGGTCCCAAGACGTTGGCCGGAGTCGTGGTTACCCGCGATGACAACGATGGCCGCATCAGTCTGTTCGTGAACGCGTTCCAGGAAATCACTATAGAGCTTCATCGCGGCTTCGGATGGGGAGGCTTTGTCGTAGACATCGCCAGCGATCAACAGAACCTCGACACCCTCTTCCACGACGGCCTTGAACACCTGGTCGAGAACATGTGCCTGATCCTCGTGAAGCGAGACTCCCCGCAAGGTCTTTCCCAGATGCCAGTCTGCTGTATGGAGTACTCTCATGTCTGCACCGTTACTTTTTATACGTATAATTTTAATATGGACAAACCCACAGAGTCAAGATAGATTCTAGCCATGGCCTTTGACGATCTAAAACATGCCCAAAAACAGCGACTAGAATACCTCGACCGCCTGCTCTTCTGGGACGGTGCGGCGACGCGCGGATCGTTGATAGAACGCTTCGGGATCTCGAACCCTCAGGCCGCTCTGGATTTCAAAACCTATCTGCACGCTTCAGAAACCAACGCACTCAAATATGACGCCTCCTCGAAAAAGTACCACACGACGGAGCGCTTCACACGGCTGACGGGGCGGGCCACAACTGACGAGCTCGAGGAGCTGCTCAGCGGAAAGAAACGCGCCTTCTACGATGTCTTGCCCGACCTTCAGCGCACCCAGAACGTACGTGTCTTCAGGCCGCTCTATCGCGCCCTGCTCGCCGGTGAGGCGATCAAGATCGTCTACCAATCGATGCGCGACCCAGAGCCGGAAACCCGTTGGATTGCGCCATTACGCTTCGCCTCAGACGGGGTGCGCCTCCATCTGCGCGCTTGGTGCTATACCCGCCAGGGCTTTCGCGACTTTATTCCGTCCCGGATCGATCCAACCCAGTCCTTCGCGGAGCGACGCAATGCAGAGGACGTTCCGTGGGACGATGACTGGTACACGTGGGCCGTTCTACAGCTGCGGCCGCATCGCGACCTGACACAAGACCAAAAGCGCGTCGTTCGGATCGAGTTTGGATTTGAAGACGAGTGCCTGGAGATCCGCGTTCGCAAGCCACTCGAATTCTACACAAAGCGTCGCTGGGGGCTCGATCAGGAGAACCCGCGGCTTGAATGCGTTGGCTGCAATTACGTGCCTATATCCGAGGAGGAGATCGATGAGAGTTGATATGGCCCGCGTCGATCCAGACGCGAACATGGACAGGTTCTACTGCGTCCAGCTGACCAAAAGTCTGTTCGGGGAGACTGGCGTCGAAAGACAGTGGGGTCGGTGGCGGACTCATGGTCGCCGTAGGCTTGATTGGTGCGGGAATGAAACTCAAGCGAAAACGGCGCTCACCAACCTGGTGAAAGACAAGCTGTCGAGAGGCTATCTTATTAAGCCTTAAGGAGACGGTCAGTGAAGATGAAGAGTTCACGCATCCTTGCGCAAAACCAAGAGGTAGTATGAGGCATGACAGTCACGATAACCAAACAAGCAGAAAAGTATCTAGAAGCGCTCGCAAAGGCATTGGAAATTCCACATTCCCGTTACGAACAGGCAGAAAAGAGCTACAAATCGCTCGGTGACTGGCTGCATCGCGACGATTCTGGCGTGAAGAATTTCGACCCGGATGTGTTTGTGCAAGGGTCGTTCCGATTAGGAACAGTTATCAAGCCGCAATCTGACGAAGAAGAGTACGATGTAGATTGCGCCTGCGCACTGAACGCTCTGGGCAAGTCAAATATCTCACAGTTTGCTTTGAAGGAACTGCTCGGTGAAGAGATTAAGCTGTATCGCAAAAACAAAGGTATAAAAAAAGAGGTCCATGAAGGTCGCAGGTGTTGGCGTCTGGAATATGCCGATGGTGCTCAATTTCACATGGATATTGTACCTTGCATTCCGAATGCGGCCGATCAGCGGCTCTTGCTTGAAGCTCGCAATCTGGATGCCAGGTTTGCTGATACTGCCATAGCAATCACAGACAATGAGGTTCCGCAGTACTACGAAATTACGGAGGATTGGCCCCGTTCCAATCCACGTGGGTATGCGGAATGGTTCAAGTCTCGGATGGGAGATGTCTTCATTCGCAGGCGCGAACAGGTGTTCAATGAGATGCGGTCGGAAGGCGTAACGGCGAGCGTTGAGGATATCCCGACCTATCGAGTTCGCACTCCATTGCAATCAGCAATAATGATCTTAAAACGTCATCGCGATACGGTGTTCGCAGACGACCCTACGGACAAACCAATATCGATTATCATTTCCTCGTTGGCAGCCCATACTTATGAGGGTGAGAAGACGATAGGATACGCGCTGTTGTCTATTCTGAGCCGGATGGAACAGGCCATCGAGCATGATGGTGTCAGATACATCATTAAGAACCCGACGGATGCGCTCGAAAATTTTGCAGATAAATGGGAAGAGTATCCTGAGCGCGCACAGGCATTTTTCGGATGGCTGGAACAGGCGCGCGAGGACTTCTCCTCTGCTGGTCGCCTTGTTGAATACCGCCGCATGTCGAGTGTTCTGGCAAACCGCATGGGTCGCGACATTACCGATCAAGCAAGCGATGCCGCTTTGCAGCCATCACACCCAGGTGGATCGAGCCTGCTTGGGGCCGCTGCGGCTGCGTCATCGTCCTCGGCACCAAGTGTGTCATTTGCAGATACACCCCGTACCCCCAAAAAACCAGATGGCTTTGCATGATCTGGTGGCTGTCTAGGAATACTCGACTATCGTCTGAGAAAGCTGCCCTGGCAGATCTGGAAGGCAGTGTGGACTGGCTGCAGGTTGGCAAGTGGCAGGCCAACCCGGAATTGGCCATGTGCGTTGATCTCAAGATTGAGCATAGGGGCGAAGAATTCGGTTTCGAGATGAGGTATCCGAGCATCTTTCCCGACGCGCCACCAATGATTTTCACAAATGATCAGTCTCGCATATCGCTCCATCAATATGGCCCCGATGGTGAGCTCTGTCTGGAGCATCGGCCAGATAATTGGCGGCCGGCGATAACCGGCGCAGACATGGTTGCAAGCTCCCATAGGCTAATTGCAGAGGAGCAGTTTGAAGGTGGTGACACTGTTCATGCGCGTTCTGCTCACATTGCTTCGCTTGGTCGCGATTTGCGTTCGAAATTCTGCCGGTTGTTGATGACCGAGTCTGACGTGAAAGCGATTAACGGTTTACCGGAATACATTGGCGAGGCTGTGAGCCTGTCCGAGAGAAAGGCGGCATCTACATTCATTTCGTCGATCAATCACATTGGGTCCAAGGACGATCCTTTGTGGACCAGTGATCTGGTTTTGCCAAAAGCCGACCGCGAGGAATTGGGAACTGCGGTAAGAGTGCCGGGGTCTGGTGCATGCGGTAAAACTTCCGCAGATGATCTTAGAAGTGTGCTCGAAGGCGTGAAACTCCAAGACCTTGCGAGTGAACTCTTTGACACAGATGCGACCACTCATTTGCTAATGGGTAACAAGGACAAATGGGAGCTGTTTTGGCTTTATGGCGAGGCCAAAGCGCGGAAGGTGATCAGCTACTCAATGGTAATCGTGCCTCCTGAACGGCAGCGTCTGCCAACCGGATTCGATGACCTTGCGAACAAGAAAGTAGGTATTGTCGGTTGCGGATCAGTGGGATCAAAGATTGCTGCCAGTCTCTGCCGCACCGGCGTCGGCAAGTTCCTTTTGATCGATGAAGACATTTTCTTTCCAGGCAATGTTGTGCGCAATGAGTTGGAATTGAACGAGACCGGTGCTCACAAGTCTCATGCATTGAGAGACCGCCTCAAAAATCTTGCACCCAATGCCGATGTGACCGCGCTACGAATGACGTTAGGTGGCCAGGAAAGCGCTGAATCGATGACTGGCGCGTTGGAAGCGCTTGGTGATTGTGATTTGCTCATCGATGCAACTGCCTCACCCAAGGCTTTCAACATGATCGCCTCGATAGCGACGCGTCAAAAAAAGCCAATGGTTTGGGCAGAAGTCTTTGCGGGTGGGATCGGTGGCGTTGTGGCGCGTGCCCGTCCAGACCTGGATCCCGTCCCACTGGCAGCGCGGGGTCAAATCGAGGTTTGGTGTAACGATCAAGGTGTCGATTGGATCAGGCCTGAAAGTGCCGGCCAATACAATGGACAAGGCGATGATGGCGCTCCGCTGATCGCAGATGATGCAGAAGTCACGATAATTGCATCACATGCAACGCGACTCGTAACCGATATTCTGGCGCGTCCTGATAGCGGGATTTTTCCTATGTCGGCTTATGTCATTGGGCTCTCATCAGAATGGTTGTTCGAGCAGCCGTTTGATACTCGGCCTATCGACCTCAAACCAGACGGCCAATGGGGCGAGACAAGCGACGCGTTGGAGCCAGAAGAGCTGTTGGAGATTTTGAAAGAGCACTGGCCTCCCAAGGAGAGTGATGATGCAACTGCTGCTGCCAAGTGATGTTGTTCGAAAAATGCGCAAGCACATGTTTCGCGCCCAACGGCGCGAGATCGGTGGCATGATCATGGGCGAACAGATCGCCGATCAGCAATTTCGCATCCTCGATTTCTCTGTCGACGCGACCAGTGGCACACGAAGCAAATTCGTGAGAGATGCTGAACAGCACGACCTCGTGCTAAAGGAGTTCTTCGAACGAACTGGCAAAGAGTATCACCGCTTCAACTATCTGGGTGAGTGGCACACTCATCCAGGTTTTTCGGTCGACCCCAGTCTGCAGGACATTTACGCGATGCAGGATTTAGTGGACGGAACAGGCGGTGTTGATTTTGCTGTGCTGCTCATTTCTCGGCTGAGATGGTTTTGGCAGTACGACTGTAGTGCCAGCCTCTTCCTGCGCGATCATCAACCAGTCAGGGTTAATATCAAGCGTGAAGATCCCAATGCCAAGACTGAAGGGGAGCTTTGAAATGTTGAAACGTCTTTTTGAAAGTTTCGCAACCAAAGCGATAGACTGGTGGTTCCGCGTTTCGGCAATTGAGCGGTTCTTAATCACTACTGCAGTCGCCCTTCTGATTGCGATCTTTGGCGGGGTTCCTTTGATCGCCGAACTGCTGCGTATCGCAATCGGCGCGGTTCCGGAGGGATATCTCAATGCGCAGGGAAAAATTGATGCCGTTGCTGGCTGGATCCTTGGGATAGGCTTCTTGATGATAGTCGTTGGTCTTGGGCTTGCTATTGCTCGGTTTGCCGGCGATGCGAAGTCACGCTCCAAAAAGCGCATCGTCGTGATTGAGGGCAGAGGATTGCGAGATGATGATGGAGCGCCGCTTGAGGGAACGGTTGGAAAGCAGGTTGAGGGTCAGGTTGTTCCCGTTTTACTCGACCTACGGCGCAGAATGGACGGGAAGGTAATTGAGCCTGAACGTGCTTTGGACGATATCGCTGCGGCTAATAGGTCCGTGCTTCAGCATCGCAGAGATATTGACCGTAACGACCTTACAGTCGTCTATGGTGGCCTTACATCCGTCCCTTATACTTTTCTGACCGGTGTACTTCTTGATGATGAGGGAGACATCAAGACATATGACTGGGACAGAACACAGGAGGCCTGGCGCGATCTTGAAGGTGACGACGATGGGCTGTCGCTTGCAATAGATGGCATCGATGCGCTTTCAAATTCTACCGACGCGGTTTTGGCTATCGCTTTCTCCTATCCAATTGATGACAATGATCTGCAGAGTACTTTCCCTCACCCGGTGGTGAGGCTCACGCTTGATGGCATGTCCTCGGACGTTCACTGGTCACAAGCGAAACAGAATCGCCTTGCTCAGGAATTTCTCGAAGTTGTAAAGCGCTTGAGCGCGGCTGGCGTAAAACGCATCCATCTGGTGATGGCCGCTCCGAACAGTGCCGTGTTCAACTTTGGTCGTCGCTACGACAAGCGCAACTTACCAGAAGTTGCAGTGTATCAATTCGAGCGTGGAAAGAAGCCGGCCTATCCTTGGGCGGTTCTCATGCCGGTTGCAGGCATCGACCGTCCGGAAATTTTTTATCAATCTGGCAATGGAGGCGGGGATGCAGGTTGATTACTCAGACATGAAACAAGGAGCTTTGGAAGCACGTACGCGCGCAGCCCAGTTTGAAAAGCAGTGGATGACCTGGCTAACACTAGCTTCAGCTGGTGGGCTTGCACTGTTGTTGTCGTTTTCAACAGGGATGGCGCATCCAAATCACACTTTGCTGATGCTGCTGCCGGCATACTTCGCTTTCCTGCTTGGCATGGCAGCAGCGGGTCTTTCTTTTGCGACGAAATTGAGGGAGGAATTGGCACAATCGAGCCACTCGGCATCGGCGTTCAATCGGGAAGAGTACAGAACTGCAGCGGGTGCACTTCCAACTGTAATCGCATCTCCTCCTCGGTTGGCAGATGAAGCGAACCAGGACAAAGACGCCATAGTCGCTAAATGCAATGCGGCACATGATCTTGCCGAAGAGGCTTGGAAATCTCGCGTCCGTTGGTTGTGGTTGACGCGTATTCTATTGGCAACTTCGGTATCTGCATTTATCTTTGGCGTCGCATGGCCAGGGTTGTTCGTATTTTTTGGCGGTGATCTTGTCGGCGGTAGTTGAATGCGCCCATCGACATTCTAGGGCCTTTTGCTTACGGATTGATCAACCGGCGCGCGATCTTAATCGCATTTTCTGCGACTGCTTCAGAACTTATCTTATGCTTGAGCTGGTCGAAAAGCGAAGTAACGTACTATTGGATCAACGTAACGTCGAAAAACGGAACTCCCCAACTACCGCTGCTAGCTTTTTGGGTGCCAGCCTCGATGAAACCGCATCCAGTTCCAACAATTCGCGAGTTAAGTACGGATGAAATTTCTCGGTCAACAGGTTGCCAGCGCCTGCAAATAGATCAACGACTTCGCCTTCTCCAATCCTCTTGAGAACCTCGGGAAGTGGCGGGGTTTCATCCCCCGCTTCCACTTGAAGGAAGCCATCATATTGTTCGACTGAAAACCCAAACCCTCTCAGCGCTAGCGCTAGGGTCGTCGTCTTAATTGTCCCTACCCGCGTCGCGATGATTGAGGTTTCTTCGCCCAAATTGACTAGGGACACGTCAGTAAACCCCATCTGCGCATAGTTCAGCCGCGCCTCCTCAAGCATTTCAAGCGAATTAGCGTCCATGTAGAGTGGCTTGGTATCAGCGTCGAACACATCGAACATGCGCGCGATCACCTTGTCATGGATATCACCCGGATCACCACCGAACACAGGCGGCACACCTGCTTTGGCGGGTTTGACCATAATTACCTTTTCCCGGTCATGGATTTCTTGAACCAGCCAACGACGTCCGGAAAAGATGAGCATCATCCCAGGTGAGAGGATGTTGTCGATCGGCAATGTTCCAAGATCTCGCCCGTTTGAGACCAGCCGGTACTCCTCGGGGGTCTTGAACACCGCGTAAAAGCTATAATGCTCGACCAGTCGCTCTCCGTTTTGGCCCAACAACAATAACCCGCCTTCCGTTTGTTCTATTAGGGCTATTTCAGGATGCCCGAGTGCACGCAGCACATCCGTGAACATCGCGACTGTGACTTGGCGGAATGGCCCTTCGCGGCACAGCACGCTGTATAGAATATTTGCTGGGGCACCGCCGCGTTGCGCGATCACTGAAAGGATTTGGTGGACAAGTGTCGACAGATGCAGCGCTTGCGATTTAGGTGGTTCGCACCAGCCCTCTAGCAACAGATCAATCATCGCAATGGACCGGATCAGACCTAGTCTCAGACGATCCACAAAGCTGCTATCCGAAGTGAGTCTCGTTTCTACCGCGTATTGTCGCAGGATCGCTGGTTGGCCCTCTCTGCGCCCCGAACGCCCTAAACGTTGCCGCAGGGCTGCGACAGTGAAAGGTGCGCCAATTTGCGCCACACAGGTTACATCACCGATATCGATACCCAACTCTAAAGTGGACGTGCAGACAGCGGTGGTCGGTTTGCTGCTGTCTTTCAGGCGCCGTTCAACAAAACTGCGGTGATCGCGTGAAAGGCTGGCATGGTGCGGATAGAACTCTTGGGGAAGATGCTCTTGCTCGCAAAGATTGCGCAGACGGTCCGCGTAAATTTCAACACGTTGTCGAGCGCCGGCAAACACTAGATTGTCGCTTCCCCGTAGATGCTCGAACAAATGCGCTGCAACAGCGTCTGTGGCAGATGGGGTGTTGTCGTCTTCTCCACCGGAAAGATATCCACGCAGCTGGAGTTTCAGTTCCGCTTCTCCGCCCTCTGCTTCGATCAATGTGACCTTTTCCGCATTGTCAGGCCGCAGATAAGCGCGGGCGAGATCCATATCCCCAAGCGTCGCAGATAGTCCAATCCGGCGGATGGGCCTTTTGATCGCCAACTCAAGACGTGTCAGCAGGGACCGCAATTGCACCCCGCGCTCACTATCGAGCACGGTGTGCAGCTCATCAATTACTACAGCTCGGGTTGCACCGAACAAGCGCGCGACTTCCAGGCCCCGACGTACGAACAATGCCTCCAGCGACTCTGGCGTGATCAATAGAATCCCTTTGGGATTTTTCATCGCGCGCGTTTTGACTGATTGCGACACATCGCCGTGCCACGGCACCACTGGAAGCCCCGCCTCTTGGCAGATACCTTCCAGCCGCCCCGCCTGATCCGTGATCAGTGCCTTGAGTGGCCCGATGTAAAGCACGTCGAACCCGCCGCCTTCTGCGGGTGCATCCAGCACCTGAGAGATCAACGGGAAAAATGCGGCCTCTGTTTTACCCCCGGCCGTCGATGCCGCGACGATGAGATCGTTGTCACTTTCGCAAATAGTCCGAATTGCGCGCGCCTGAATGTCGCGCAGCTCACGCCACCCCTGCTGTCTGATCCACTTCTGGACGGGCCGTGCCAGTTGATCAAAGGCGCTGCTCATTCTCAGAGCTTAAAGCTGATCAGATCATCGTCACCACCAGGCTGAGCACCAGTCGTTTCCTCCACGTCGCTCATGTCGTCCCCTCGATCTTCTGAGACGTCGATCTTTTCGATCAGGTCACTCCATTCAACACCTGGGTTTTGCTCCAGCACGGACAGCAAGTTCACAAAAGCCGTGACGGTATTGCGCGGCGTCCTGAAATAGGCCTCACCAATCCGGTCCGAGCAATGGTTCATAAAGGCTTCCAGCGCTGTATCCGGCAAAGCCGTTTCATCGTCCTGCATCACGCGCCTGACATTGGCCAACAGAACAAACAGATCTTCGGGTGCCAGGCTTGCGAGCCGCACAATGGGCCCCGACAGATCAACAAGCCCATCACGGGCAAAAGTGTTTTCCGCTAGCCGCGATTGAAGGGCCTCGTAGCTATAAAGTCCGCGGCGCGTGTTCATTAAGAACTCTGGCGTACCGCCCATCAAGAAACCAAGGTTCTCGGCACTACCCTGAAGCACGTCATTCAAAATGCGCAGGATCTGCTCGTAGTTCGCATTACGTGCTTGGGACGATGTAAGCTTGAACAGATTCACCATTTCATCAAGGCCGACAAGCAGTCCTTTGTAACCCGCCTCGCACACAAATGCCGACATCAGCTTGAGATGATCGTAAACGCTCGCATCATCGATAATCGTGCGCACGCCAAGGGCTTTACGCGCATCCGTTCGGGTCGCGAATTCTCCCCTGAGCCAGCGCAGAGCAGCGGACTTAAGCTCGTCATCCCCATTCTCATGGCCTTCCCAATACCGGCGAATGACCTCTGCAAATTCAAAACCGCCAGTGAGTTCTTCGAAGTGGCCCAAGCGCTCGCGAATGATTGTGCCCGTAGGCACGTCTTTTGCCTCTGCGTCTCGGTGCGCTTGGCTGACAAATCGTTCAACCACACTGGCCAAGGCACCACCATCGGGCTTTGTGCGCGTTGACAGGTTGCGCGCCATCTCTGCGTAGAGGCCACGTGCCTGACCTCCAGTCGCATGAATACGCCTGTCAGGGGCAAGATCAGCGAACATCACCACCAGCCCTTTTTCCAAAGCAACCAACCGGATCAAGTTCATAAAGAAGGTCTTGCCGGATCCATATTCCCCGATAACAAAACGGATGGCAGAGCCCCCGTCCGCGATGCGTTCCATGTCCTTCACAAGTTCTTCGATTTCGCGAACGCGCCCGACCTGGATATGACGCAGGCCCAGTTTTGGGACGACCCCCGCCCGCAAAGCCTGAACAATTGCATCGCGTTCACGTGGCTTCAATTTGGACATGACGCCCCTCCCCTTCTAATTTTTGTTTTACCGCATCCGCAATCTCCGGAGACACGTCATATCCATCATACTCGTCAAGCAAGGCTTCATCATGAGTCTCAAAGGCCCACTCGTTTACAGCCTCCAATGCACCTGACGGCATCAACCCATGCTGCCCGCAAAGCTGCTCGAACGAGTCCTCGGTCCAGTGCTCTTGACCCACCAAATCCAACAGCAAAGCGCCATGTTTTGCATCTAGCCCAGTAAACAGTGTTGCACCCTTGGAGTCCCTGCCCTCTTCTGTTTCTTCCTCAGCGTCAAATATCTGCCCTAGGACAGAAGACACCCGCGCCGTATCTGATCTGATGGCTGCGATCCGCGATGCGTCCAGAACAGGCCCGGCTGCCTTTTGTAGTTTAGGAATGGCCTCTCCAGAATTGCCCGGCTGGGCCGCGCGAACAGTGCGTGGCGCGTCTGCAATCTCTCCGGCGTGAAGGTCGGAATAGGCGAGTGCAGGATCGAGGCCCAATGCCTTGTACACCTTTTCAATGCTGGCGACTTCTTCGGATTGGATGACACCATCGGCGTGTGCCGCCCCCACCAAGGCCGCTCGCATCGCCGTTTGGTCTTCCACACCAACGTCTTTGAGTTTGCGGCGCAGCAGTGTCATGTCAGGCGGCACAGCAAGGAACCATACCATATTTGCCTGAAGGCGGTACCGCTCTTGCTCACTTAGCCCCTCGACAGATGCGATTTGTGTCTCCAACGCTTTGCGTTCAGCATCGGCAATACGACCGTCAGCATGGGCGACAAATGAGGCAAGGGCCAACTCCATCAATACTGTCTGATAGCTTGCCGAAACGTCTTCGAGTTTTTCGATCTGTCCGTCGAGATCGAACAAAACTACAGGCTCTTCCGGTTTAGGTGAACGCAGTGCAAAGCGCGGATCAGGTGCCAGCCCAAATCCAAGACGCGCCAAAGCATCTGCAGCCCCCGTCAGCTGTCTCTTGCCAATCTTCGCGCTCCGCTGTCCTTCGAGCTTCTCGATCACGTCGGCCAGCGGAACAAGTCCGCCGCTCTGCATGATCCCCCTCGCCCACTCTTTTAGCGCTTCCATTTCTGTCGATGGGAACAGGGACCACAGATCTATTGGCAAAAGTGCGTGCGCTTCAATGCTTCCCCTGCCCTCGGGGTTCCGACCAAGATAGCGGCTCAGCTTATCAAGGTCGTCTATGACTTCGTCCGCGACTTCTTGCGCAATCTCGACCGGCTTTCGTAATCCGGAGATATCAGGAACGGGTTTGCCGTCGGCTGTTGGATTGAGTGTCCCCTCGAACTCGCTTGAGGCTGCGCGATACGTTGCTTTGAGGTGTTTGCGCGGCTTGCTGACCTTCAGCCCAATTGGAAAGCGATCGTCGAACCGTATCTTGAACAACGCCAGGAATTCATCACGGCACCGCGTTGCTGGCGTGCGCAAATGGCTTTCTGGATGGCACATCAACCAGCTCAGAACCCAGTCTGCAGTCAGGTTTTCTCCCTTATCAAGACGCGCGCCAATCGCATACTTCAGCGAAAAAGGAAGCTCCCAACCCTGGCGTTCAAAGGTTGGCTCCAGCGCCTCAAACTCAGTTTCGGCAAGTGTTGCGATATCAAGAAATTCTCCCAGATATCGCTTCACCGAATGGTTTTCAGGATAGAGCGAAATCAACCGCCGAACTTCAGTGATGATATCCTTTGCATCAGCGTTGGATTGATCGACGAAGAACCTTCGTTCTAACCCATAGAAATACAGGAACATGTAGCCAGGATCGTAGGATGGGTCAGTCCTGCCACTGGCCAGCCATTCAAGGTATGTCGCCCTGCTTCGGGCTGAAATGTCAGAGTACCCAGGCCAGTATGACATTCCCTCCCCTGCCCTATCGCCCCCTGTCCTTGCAACAGAAAGAGACGGGTCAATGTAGGCTCTGCATTTGTCGCGATAGCCGTGGTGATTGAGCAAAGGTGGCGTCCCTACATAGACCATGCCGCCAATGTCTCGCCCAGCAACGGTTGCCGTGTCCGCTGCAGGTATCCAACCATTCTTGCGGGAATTCGATTGCGGCTTCCAAGATGAGGGCCGCGCGTTTTCGTATCGCTTCGCAATTGCGGAAAGTGCTGGAGCAGCAGACTGGCCAGCACGCATGATTTCTGCGTAGTCCTGTTTTGGTGGTTTGGGCGGCGCTTTCGACGATGATTGAACAGCATTCGCTTTACGTGTTCTCTCTCGTTCACGCTCGATGCGTTTTTCTTGGGCACTGACGCGGGCCACTGGCTCAGATTGAGTTACTCGTGTATTTTCGCTTGCCACTGCAAGCGCTTTGGCTTGAACTTTCCGTGATCGTTTCTTTTCTTGCCACCAGACCAAAACGATAGGCAATCCAAAGGCAAAGAGCATTTGACCGCCAACGGGCCAGCCTTGCAACACGGTCACCACAGCAATCATGCACATCAAAAAATAGAGCGCGTAAAAAAAGGCGACCCGAAAGAATTTTAGAATTGATGACATTAACAAAACCCTCTGACAAAACACACTAGTTCGCAGGTTTTTCGATGCAATAACTATCGCTAAGGTAGCAGCGCAATCGAAGCGAATTCTCCAAGACTATTCGATTGCGCTCTAATATCGGCCATCGGCATCTTTAGCGCGTGTCCGCCAAGTACTATTCTTCCGGCAAATCATAAAGCGTCAAGGTCCCGTCTGCTTCTGCTTCCAAAACCTTGTTCACCATAACGTCCGATGGATCGCCAAGTGTTCCAAGATGAGCGATTGCGGCTCCTATCAAAGCTTTAGCCTGCACCCTACCGAGGCATGGCAAGATGATCATCCCTGGGTGAATGTCAGCTCGCGCTGCGAGCGCTCGGAAGTCGCGGGCATTCTCGGTGACAACTATCAAGTTATTTTCGATGCAACGGGCGAGCACGGTATGGTCCGCTTCACCGAGTCCACCCTGATTGCGCGGATGGACCACATAGTAGCCCTCTTCCGCCATCAGTTCATTTGCCACGCGTGGTGACAGGCATTCGTCCAGAAAGAGCCGCATCAAAGAGGCTTATGCGGCTTTTCGCCAAGGTTTGCCAGCACTCGGCCTTCCACGCGGGGGATGTGCCTTTGCATAGACCAAAGCGGCCTCAAAAGCCTCCATACTGATCTCAGGGTAATCCTCGACGAGCTCTTCCAAGGTCTCACCACCTTCGATGCGCCCTAGAACGGATCGGCAGGTTATCCGAGTTCCCTTTAAGATCGGTTCGCCGCCAAAAATCTCTGGGTCAACGACCAAATGCTCGCGCCTCGTTTCAAGATAAACACGCGTACGGCCCCATACCTCTGAAACAAGAGGATCGAGATTGAGCATCAAGCCAGGAGACAGCTCAAGACTACCAAATTTGGCTTTTTTCGAGCTTCGTAGGAATCTCCAAACTCTTTGCTTGGATTTCTTTTCCATCTTGATTCCGTCAAGCGAGTGCATCGCTCGCGCATAGGCGACCGCATGCATCGGCACATGCGCTGCCAGCGTTTCCCGCATCCAAAGCTTCGTCTTACGCCTTGGCACGATCCCCTCTTCGCAGTCTTTCTCGATACGCCTTGCGGCCACGCCAGAAAGATGTGCCGCTTCTTTGATTGTGAGGTCTGCTGAAACTCGCATAGCCATAATCTTTCCCTTCGGGGGGATAATTAAGGGGTCTAGACCGTTTTGTCAAGGTTTTTGGGGTGGATCGAGCGACGAACCACTCCTGTTACTTCACGTAGCATGCCGTACCATCTAAGAAACCAGATGCGACCACTCACACCTCCGACTGATTGAAAGTCAAAGCCCGACCAATTGAAAGCGTGGAGGCCCAGCCTCGCAGAATTCAGGCGTCTACATTTTTGTCGCCAACGCCAAGATCGAGATCAGGCAAGTCCCGCAAGCTTTGAAGATCAAACGTCGCCAGAAACTCCGGCGTCGTCACAAACGTATGCGGCGCGCCCGGCCGAGGTGCCCTCGGTCCCGACGCAATCAGTTCCTTGAAGCGCAGCCGTGCCAGCAGATCACGGCTGACCTCCTTGCCAAAGATATCCTTGAGGCCTGCCCAGTCGATGGGCTGATGATAGGCGATGGCGCAGAGCACGCCCATCTCCATCTCGGTGAAGGCCAGCGATTGATCACCCAGGTTAGCCGCGGCCTTGATTGCCTCGGCAAACTGGGTTTTGGTGCGGAACATCCACCCGCCGGAAACCTCGGCCAGCTCATAGGGTCGACCAACCAGTTCGGCCTGGATGTCGTCGATCAACATCTCAACCGACGCCCCCTCCCCCACGACGCGCGTGAGGTCCTCGCGGCCGACAGGCGAGGCACTGGCAAAGAGCTCCGCCTCAATCCGCCCCATCCATTCGCGCCAGCGCAGCTCTTGCGGCAAATCCACGAGCTCCCGGTCGAATACGCTTTCGCTTGCCGAACCGCCCTGCCCCCTCAAGAGTTTCCGTTTGGCCGCAACAGTCATGATGCAATACCGTACAGGCGAAACGTCGGCCGCCCGGTCAGCTCGCGCGCGACCCCGAGTTCGACCAGCCGATCACAGAAACGACGCGCAGCCCGGTCGGTCATGGGGATGGTAGTGCCACGGATCATTGGCGACAACATCAACGGCGGCGCGACCGTACCCTCAGACAGGAACAATGCAACCGCTGCGTCTGATCCTTTGGCGCGCAATTTCGGCGCAACAGCCTTCAATGCCACTGATTTGGATGAGAGGTCACGCGCCTGGCGGATTGTATCTTCGACAGACTCAAGGAGACGCTGCTGAACCTTCAATTCCGCCCCCTGCCCGTCCGCAACGAGGTCTCGCAACATCCCTTTCGTGAGGCGCAGTCCTGAAACCGGCAACACTGTCGTCCAGTTCAGGGCGCGGGCCAAAACCACATCGGAGAGTAGACAGGCGATCCGCTCGCCCCGATCATCCACCTCCAAAACCGCGCGCATTGCCGAAACGCAGCCAGCTAGTGGCCCGTGAGCCTTGGCATGAGCCACGGTGGCCGTGAGCGAATTGTCAGCTTCAGCCACGGCGTCCGGGCCGACAAGGCCGCGCAGCTCAGCCTGCCATTCCCTGCTGCTCATTCGCATTTGCGCAGCCTCGCGCCAAAAGGCCAGCAGATCACCGTCCGGACCACGTGCCTCCCCCGGCGGCGTCAAATAATAGGCATCGCGGATATCGGCTTCCCGCGCCAAGCGTCCCTCCAGCTTTGAGGTTGCCGTGGCTGCTTTCAACGCCAAGTGATTGGCGAACAGTTTGACCGGCACACCGTGCTTCGGATCAGAGACCAACCCATCCAACACGGTCAGGGCGGCTCCGGACCGAAAAGCCACAGTTTCAAGGGTTTCAGCACGAGTAGAGGTGACCCAGCCTGGCAGCTTGGGTAGAGTCTTCAAGTCGTCAGAGAGTGCAGCAGGCTGAAAGGTCATGCTGGAACACTATCTCACCGCGGCGGTTATATCCATCAAATAGCACATAAACCGCCCCACCTTAGAGCTCTTCTTTACGTCCAATAAGTTTGCCTTATCGGACATATAAATGTAGGCTGCAAAAATGACGGACAATCTCATAAATAACGGTACCAAAACGACCCCCGAGGCTGAGATTTTGACGGCGGCGTCCAACAGCCGATCTTCTGATGCTCAGCACGACGACACAGCGCCTGCTGGCGAAGTTCTGCTAGACATCGATCCTGATGAACTCCTGTCCGATCCTGCCGAGAAGGAAGAAACAAGCGCGCAAGACATCGCGCTGCCCGACCATGTTGCGGGATCCGGCTCTCTCGACCGCCTTATCGACCAGGCCCGTGACTATGCCGAAGCCGCCACAGCCGAGAACACCAATAAGGCCTACAAGGCCGACTGGAAGCATTTTACCGGCTGGTGCCGGCGCAAGGGTGTGGACGCTCTGGTCCCCTCCCCCGCCGTGATCGGGCTCTATATCTCTGACTGCGCCAAGCCGCAGGACGGCTCCCCTGCCCTCTCCGTCTCCACGATCGAGCGCCGCCTGTCCGGCCTCGCCGCAAACTATCGCCAGCGAGGTCTTGCGCTCGACATGAAGGATCGTCACATCGCCTCGGTCTGGGCCGGGATCAAGCGACACCACGCCAAACCGCCGACACAGAAAGAAGCTGTGCTGATCGAGGACGTGCTCGCAATGGTCGGCGCCCTCTCATACTCCCTGCGGGATCTCCGCGACCGCGCCATTCTTCTCATCGGCTATGCTGGCGGACTACGCCGCACCGAGATCGTCGGTCTCGATGTCGGCAAGGACGAGAGTGACGACGGCCGCGGCTGGGTCGAAATCCTCGAAGGCGGAGCGGTGCTGCACATCAAGGGCAAAACCGGCTGGCGCGAGGTTGAGATCGGCCGCGGATCCGCCGACCAGACCTGCCCCGTTTATGCCCTCGAGCAATGGCTGCACTATGCCAAGATCGACGTCGGTTCGGTGTTCCGGCAGGTTTTTCGGGACAATTCCAGAATTGGGCCCGAGCGACTCTCCGACAAGCACGTCGTACGTCTGATCAAGCGCCTGGTTCTGGAAACCGGCGTTGGCCTTGACCGCCCTGCCCTCTCAAAACTCTCGGACGAAGAGCGCGCGAAGTTCTTTGCAGGTCACTCCCTGAGGGCCGGTCTCGCCTCCGGCGCGGAAGTTGACGAACGCTATGTCCAGAAGCAATTGGGGCACGCGTCGGCAGAGATGACCCGTCGCTATCAGCGCCGCCGCGACCGATTCCGGGTGAATCTGACCAAAGCGGTTGGGCTCTAACGGTCAGTATCACGAACTTTTCGGACATTTGAAAACCGGGATAGCAATGCGTCATGAGCCTTCTGCACCTGTCTATTTACGCCAATGATCCTGAAAGTGTTGCGACCTTTCTCGCTCAGCTCATGGGCGGCGTTGCCATGCCCTTTCCGCCGTTCCCTGACTGCTGGATCGCCTGCGCTGCTGAAGATGATGGCATAGCAATTGAGGTCTATCCAACAACCCATGTGCTTGAGGCTGGCGTAGAGCAAGTATCCTGTGAAATCAAAACGCGTGATGCCAGCTCTACGTTCGTCCATGTGGCGTTGTGCGCCATACTGAGCAGTTCCGAAATCGTCACTCTGCAACCGTGGGCCGTTTGATTGTGTCGAGGTCTGGCATGAAAACCGACTCCTGGTAGAGCTTCTGGATGTGGAGATGCAAAAGGACTATCACAAGGGAATGACCGCCGAGAATTGGGCCTCAATGTTTGGCCTTAAACGGTAAGTGTTGACTCAAAACTACTGTCTTTCACTCTTCGGGGTCGCCTTGCGGACGGTCAGGGGACCGTAGAAGCAAGGTTGGCATCTAATCAGATTGGTCCAGCCAGTTTTCCAGCACCAGTTCTTCGATCTTAGAAAAATGACGTTGGTTATTCGTGACCAAGACTGCCCCCAGCGACAGAGCATGGGCGGCGATCATCGTGTCATTGGCACCAATCGGGGCCCCTTGCCCCAGCAAATGGGACTGAACGTCTGCAAACCGATCAGCTTCTTTCGTCGACCAATCCGCGATGAAGTCGAGCCGGTCAGACAGCGCATCGATCAAACCGTCATATTTAGCACGCGCCTGAGACCGGGCCGCCCCGAGGCGCAGTTCCGAGTAAGTAATCACGGAAATGCAGATATCCTCCCCCGCCTCGACCTGCTTTTCCATTGCTCGTAACACCGCCGCCGGATGCTCACGCATCAGATAGCTGCAAATGTCCGTATCGAGCATGTAGAGCGTCAAAACTTGACTCTGTCTGGGTTCAGCAAGTCGGGACGCTCCGCCATGAAATCCGCCGCCGCGGGCTCTTCGTCGGCCAGGCTGGTCCATGTCTTGCGGATCGGTTCCAACACCAGCTTGTTCCCGATCTTACGGACCGAAACCTCATCGATACCGTGAAAGGCGAAATCCTTCGGAATCCGCACGGCTTGGCTGCGTCCATTGGTGAACAGTTTTGCGATTGCGGTCATATGAGTCTCCTTTTACCCAATTGGTCTATCACCGATATATGCCAGACGGCGGCATATCACAAGCATAGGCCATCACTACGCCCCTGCTCTCTCGCCCAACCGGCCATAAAAACTGCGATCAAGGTGCAATTCTCCGACCATCGCCTTCTCCACCATGCCGCGCAGATAGCCGCCGGGCGATGAAACCTCACCGGTGGCATGTTTGTCGTAAATAAGGGCGAGCGCTGCGGCGGCAACGGCCGGTCCGAGCGTCTGCTGGGCGACATTCCAGGCGCTTTCCGAGATTCCAACCATCGGTCTGACTTTCCCGGCGGCCCGGTGCACCCCGTTCCAGTCTCGAATATACCCTTCCATGTCCCGCGCGAGCTCCGCAAATTGTGGACAGGTCAGCATCAGCATAGGGATATCCACATCGGACGTTCGTTTGCCGGTATGGGTGCTCCACTCGATATCCAAATCAACCTCTTGCGACTTTTCAACCTGCTCTGTGGGTGGTAATTCTGGTGGTGTTGCCTCCGCGTGCTTTGTTTCAAAGCGATTACTTTTTACAGGATCAAGTTGAGTTGTAGTTAGTATGTGGGGCTCATTGTTGACCCCGCTGGGGTTCATATTTTTATAAAGTGAAACAATATTAGATTCTGATTCATGCTCCTGAGGCGAGAGATTTGCATCAGACTCCTCTGGCCAATCAAATGCAGCTTCGAAAGCAGCCTCCACGCGCGCCTGCAGAGATTTAAACCAGTCGACGATGTCGATCAGCTTGTTGGTGCCTGTAGAGCGCTTGGGAAGCCGCTCGAGCATCAAGGAGAACTCATCCTGCAGATCGCGCCAAGGACCCTTCAGACGGCTTTCCAGGGCTTTCTCAATCTTGGCGCGGATCACACGCCGCATGACCGTGATCGTGTTGCGCAGGGACTTGCAGAGCTGACGCTCTTCGAGCAGCTGGGCATGCAGGGCTTCAAATTCTACCGTACGGGCCGCCAGAGGCGCTAGGTCGAAGCCGTAGGCCTCAACAATGACGCCATCTTCGTCACGGCGACCGTAGCGCTTGCCGTTGGGGCTGTCCTTGAAGGCAATCAGGCCAGCCTCGCACAGCCTGCGGGCGTGCCGCTTGAGCGTGGCCAATGAAAATCCGGTCTGCTCCATGAGAAAGTTATTCGAGGCCCAGACGATGGGCCGCTTGCCCTGCTCCCAGTCCTGTGGCTGCGTGACCGCGCCAAAAGTATCCAGCAGAAGCAGATCCTGGGACTTGAGTCCGATCGCCGCCGCCACTTTCTTGGCTGCAACGATTGCCCGTGTTTTGGGTATAGATAAGTGTTCACCGGCTTGTGCGAGCTTTTCAGCAGCTACAAGGCCCGGTGTCGGCTTGCGCCAACCTGTATGTGTCATGAGTGTTGTTCCACCTCCATCAGTTGAATGAAGGCAAAAGAAATCCGTTCACCAAATCGGTGTTAAAGTTGACATCGATGCGCGGGATGGCTATCTATAAGGCTGCAAAACACTACAGATAAGCTCTCATACCGCAAGGTTTGGGGGCTTTTCTTTTGCCGTTAGATCACGTGATGTTCCTCTCTGCTCTGTGCCTCAATTGGGGTCGCGCGCCTTTTCCTGCCGTTGCAGGTGAGCGTTTCATTTCTTCGACCCATGTTCTTGCAGATAAGTAGCGATCACATCGCCTAACCCTTCTAGAGCTTGCTTATCTAAATTCATTCCAGGCGCGCTAACTGCAAGCCGCCCACCTTGTGTAGATAACGATAAATTTCGCGCGCCAACCTTCCGTGTCACAAGAAGCTTCCTTGGCCTCTTTGACCTCGTCTTCTTTTGGGTAGTATCATCGCTTATCGCTGCTAGAGCTTCCTGAAGTTGGCGAAAACTCATCTCGTAGGCGTTCTTGAACGTGCTCAAGATTTCTTCTCTTGCATCTGAAACCGCTCGGGCACGCGACACTAAGCTCTCGTGAACTCCAATGCGCTCTGCGAATACTTTTGCCTTTATTTTCGACTTAGAGGCACTGGTAAGCTCTTCAAACATTTGCCCGATAGACAGCAATCGCTCAAACGCGCTAAGATCTTCTCGTTCGTCGTTTTCCCGAAACCGCAAGACAAGCATGTTGAACGTTGATTCAGCACTGCCCCTGCCACTTTGGGAGGCTATGACGGCACGGACTTTCCGGCCAATTTTTCGTGCTGCTTCAGTTCTTCTACGCCCCGCAAGAATTAGAAATTGAACGCGTTCAAGATTCTCGGGATCAATTTGATCTGGACGCCATTCGGGATCTTTAGGCCAAACCAATATTGGCATGTCCTGACCGTTTTCGCGAATGCTCTCAACGAAAGTCAAGAAGTCATCATGCTCCATCCAATTGGCACGGCGGTCAGAGCCGATAGGGTCCGTCAACGCGTCAGGATCGATCTCGATCACGTGGTCGCCGGCCATGATATCTATCGCGAGCTTCTCTCGTGCTTCGTCCAGGCCAGCTTGCGCCTGCGCAACTGCACCGGCCTTCCATGCACTTCCCGCGCCACCTGAAGCTTTTGTTTGAGACAGGACCTCGGGTTTAGCTTCGGGTAGGCTTTGTTCGCCTTCCGGACTTTCAAAGGGATCGGCTGGCTTAACTGGCCGCACTAGCGAACGCTTGATGCCTCTCTTCATTTCCCCACCTCTTCATCGTCTTGATAGAAGTCGTCCATCCACTTATCGGCATAGCCGCGCTCACGACCGGGCCATAGCCTCGACACGATCGCGTCATTGACTGCATCTGCGTTTGTGATGAATCGCTCAATGCCCTTCCGCTTACCAGGTGTATCCGCTTGGTACTCATAAACGGACTGATACACGTCAGAGGCATTGGAAATCGAATCCGATCGAAGATAGAAAACGGGGAGAATTTCCGCTGGGCAATGCTCCAATAAGTTGGAAATCTGATCAAGGTCTTGGTTGTTGGTACGTTGGACGATTGTTGGAAGAAGCATGTTTGCGCCTGACCCGATATCAATACGTTCGTTGCGAAGGATATGCTGCAGCATTCCAAGAAGCCCATTTACAAACGTCGAAAGCGTCGCAATGTCGAAACCTTTCATCGTTTGAGGAATGACTAAAGAAGAGGACGCAACGACGTTGTTTAACTGAAATAATGTCAGAGCTGGCTGGTAGTCGATTACGATACAGTCAAGCGTTTCATTCAGGGCTGCATCAAACTTTTCTCGGTCGAGTACGCCATCACTGGCCAGTTCATTTGGCTCAGTCTGCGGAACATGGCCGTCACGCCATCTTTCGATAGAGTCCCTGAGAAAACGATAGAAGTTTTTTCCTTTTGGCCGCTCACTGACAAGCCTTGCAATCTGGATCTCACCCTCAGACGTCTCACCATGCGCTGGTACTAGCCTCAAACCAGGCCAAGACGTCCTCAAGAAAAAGCTGTCTAACTCTTCGGCGTCATAATCTGTGTATGACTTGTCACCGTTTGGAAAAAGTCCCGCAAAATCGACCATGGACGCTGTGTCTTCGGTCGGCATTGCGGGAAGTCCCTCGCCGCCAACAAAGTACAGGGTGATCGTACTTTGCGGATCAGCGTCCATGACACCAACTCGCATACCGTAGTTCAGGCTTAGATACTGAGCAAAATGAGCGGCTGTTAAAGACTTTGCGGTACCACCTTTCTGGCTGGCGAAAGAGATCACCGGCAAAGGATCTTCGGGCTTGCGCCAAGCGAGATAGTCGTAAGGACGCTTCGCTGTTTCAGCGAAAAGAGCTCGCATATGCATCAGCTCTTCAATCGTAAATACGCGTTCGCGGCCAACGTACTCTCCCTGGGGAAAATCAGCAGTGGATTTGGCGAACTTGTTCAGATAGGTGATGCCGACATTCAGGAAGCGCGCGCACTGGCGCATCGACCACTTCCGTTGAATGCGGGTACGTAAGGTCAACTCCTTGTTCACCGACACCATCGTGCGGTCAAGACCACGAGATAGATCAGTCAAAAATTGCTCTAGGTTACCACTCATGCTGCCTGCTTGCTGTCGGTTGTTCCGACTTAGAATCGATTTCTCAATCACAGTATAACGATTAAGTGGAAAAAGCCAATATATCGTTTCCCTAGGCGGATACAAGCGAATGATAAGGCTAGGATGCGGTGAACACTCAGACGAGGAGAAATTCTTGAACGCGTTCAAGATTGGTGTTGGGGCGTTACAGAGTGAACTCATCTGACTGCGTCCGATCTGCCATCCGCGTTCAGCTGCAGGTGTGCTTCGACTGCATGGGTGTAGAGGCACGACGGTGTTACCGCAGGTCGAACGCTCTTCCAGGATCTTATGCAGATCTGTGCGTCCTCTGGATTGCGTGTATTGATGTCTCTCGTGATGGTAATTGAAAAAAACGCGACGTCAGCTGCCGGGATGCGCAGCTGCGACAGGAAGGGGGAGGTGGTCACGTTGACTCGGCCGTTACAAGACTGGCCATACGAGCAAATTATTGCGCTTTCATTGAAAAACAAATCTTCCTCCACCGCCACGGTGACAACAGAAGATCGAACTTGCCAAAACTTCAACCAGCCCTGCTGCTGTGTAGCCATCTGCACAAGCTGGATAGTCCGCGTATTATCAGGCCTAAAGGACAGCTCAACTGATGGATTGGCTTTATGCAGCGTGGGTAGTGGACAACCAATGGCAACCGTTTCCGATGGCCGACTTCCGTTGTGCACGTTCATTCTCGGCAGAGTTTGCTGTTGATGCACCAGATGCGAACATTGATTGACCTTGGTTTGCATCAGAAGTCCCGCCCCGTTCTGAATATCTTGAGGTGGCAGCATATGCTGGCCACCATTCGGGAGGTCACAACCGCTCCCTCATACCCGTGGCTAAGCAGTGTGGCTGTCATGCGATTGGTCAGAGCGAGCAGGTACCTCTGTGCAACGGTTCCGATCGTCACTACGTCATCACTGTTTTCATCCATCATAGATTCAAGCGCAGGAGTTGGCCCCGGCCGAGTGACCAACGCGCTGCGGGCAACGACGCAGATGATCTTCAAGACACGTTTGTGGCTCGGTGAGTTCCCAAGAGTCGGCATCAGGCACACCTGATGTTCATAACGAAACAGAAGATGCCATTTTTGTACACGCGGCAGGCTCAACGCTTTTTCTTGGTGCTCAGAAGAGCAGGGGGAGTTACGTCATCTTCGTGAAAATGCACTCGGAAAATTCGATTAACAATGGGTGCGTTGAAACCACCGGTCATAATCCGCCGATGCTCCCAGCACACGTGCATTCAATGAAACGTACCGCTAACGACCGCAGCCAACAGACGTCGTCATTAGTCCGATCGCACTGAGTACAATCGTTTATAGCGCTGTTAACTGATCTTTGCTTTTGAGAACTGTGATGGCGTGCATCATGCCGAAGACCGTGAATTCCCGTGCCGAGGTTGAAACCGGATCTCAGCAATTCTACGCCGTAGAACGAGCGCCCAGCGGCGCTTTTAAGCCCATATCGAATTTCACGATTCACGCGCTTCACCACTTTCGGTACGATTCTAGCATAACGGGAATTTAGGATGCTATCGAGGAATGGTATACGGCAATTTGTCAGCGATGAAGGCACGCTCGACTAGGCGTAAGGACCCGAGAGCCGACAAAAACAGTGGTTCGGGTATGGCGTTAAGCCAAATGGTGGGAGGTTGCCGATCATTCTCACTCGAAATGGCCAGCAGAAGATACTCCGCAACGCCAATGCCGTGGTCAATTATCATCAAAAATTCTGTCCAGACGCTGGCGGCGTGCTCATACCGTATGATCCACCAAGTCCTGGTGAGAAAAATCAGTCCTCCGACGACGAAGGCTGACGATTGTGATGTGTTGGAAAACTCGTATCGCAGGGTTTCCACGTGAGTGTTACCACATTTCCATCTAAAGGACGCGTTACGCCGGAAGGGCAGGCGGATGAACCGGCTGCGCGGTATGAAGCTGCGCCGCAAACTGTCATTTCGCTAAAAGGCTACCGCCAAGAATTGACGCGCAAAGCCCGCGCTCAAGTGCTGCGTGAGATGCGTGGCAAGGTGAAGGCTCCGAGCCTTACCTATGTTCTGCTTGCGGTGTTCTTTGCGGGCACCGCGGCGCTCGCTTATGGGCACAACTATTTCGACATTTCAGACGCCGCGCGTTCGGGCTTGGTTGTCGGATCAATGTGTCTACTTGCATGGATTTATCACGCCATCTTTCTGGGTGCCTTCTTCACGCTTCATGCCGGGATGCTACTGGTTTTTGGCAGCACATATTTCTTCGAAGCAATCATGGAAGTGTCCATAGTTCTCGTCGGCATCGTGCTCACAACCCTATTCATGAAATGGATCGGACTTTTAGAATGATCTATCGCAAGGGCGTTTTCCCGGTTTTTTGCTACCTACAGTTTCTACCTATGGTAGTATTTGCTACTGTTTTCGAGTTCAATACGGATGGTTCACAGGTTTACGTCGGGAGGGCAGGGGAGGGAGAACGCCGTGCGCTGGTTGAAGCTGCGCTGTCTGAACAGTCGGTCGAACTCCCTTCAAACCGCCAAGCCTACCGCACGCTGGCACAACAGACTGCGTTGCGCTTTGGTAGAGATCGCGGTGTGCGCAAGACGGGCCTGACGTCTTCGCAATTTGTGGACCTCTTCACGGCCTTGATCCATCAGGAAAGCCGGTTCAATCCACGCGCAGTGAGCCACAAGGGCGCGCAAGGACTCGGGCAGTTGATGCCCGGTACAGCGCGGGCGTTACGCGTTTCTGATCCGTTTGATCCCACCCAAAACCTCACGGGATCGGCAATGTACCTTTTGGCGCAACTTCGCGCGTTCGGGTCCGTCGAGTTGGCCTTGGCCGCATACAACGCCGGGCCGGGGGCCGTTCAGCGCTATGACGGCGTGCCGCCTTTCCGTGAAACCCAAGATTACGTGCGCCGCGTGGCCGAGCGTGCGGGTCTGTCAGTGGCTCGGCCAGTGCCGGTCAACGCCAACGTGCGAGATGAAGAAATTACCGTCACCCCTCCAGAAAGGAAATCAGTGTGGGAATATTGAAATCAAGAAAGACTATCGTGCTTGCAACCCTCACTGCTGTGGCTTTGGCCTCACCAGCGGCGGCGCAGGATCTGAGCCCAATCACCAACCTCTTTACGACCATCGGAACGGCATTGACCGGCACACTGGGCCGGGCAGCGGGTCTTGTCGCCCTTGCAGGCGTCGGTTTTGCGTTCCTTGCGGGCCGTATGAATTGGGCCGTCGCCGGGTCGATCCTCATCGGTCTGGTCATCATCTTCGGTGCTGCCACCATTCTTGCAGGTCTCTGAACATGCAAAACCCGTGCTTCAAAGCGTTGACGCGACCGGTCAGTTTTCTTGGGCTGCCTTTCAAGTTCGTCGTCATACTCGCGATTGTCTGCTTCGGCGGGTTTATCGCGACTTTGTCGTTCGTGTATTTGCTCTTGAGCGCGCTGATTGGATACGGCGCGCTCCGCCTGCTCTCGGCCTATGATCCGATGATCATCGACGTGATCTTCGTGGCTTTGTCAAAAACCCCTTTGCCACCCTCCTACTTCAAAGGAAAGGGGATCATCTACCGTGCTTGATGTCCTGAAAACCCGCGCCCGCAAAGATCTGGAAGCCTCGGAAGATCAGGGCGAACATCTGTTGGTCAGGCACCTGCCGTATGTCGGTGCTGTCACGGATGATGTGATGATGTTGCGCGATGGGGATCTGATCGCGTCTTTCATCGTCGAAGGCATTGCGGCGGATACCGCCTCGGAAGCCGATGTCGATGATCTGTCACTGGCGTTTTCGCGGACGGTTACGCAAGCGCAGTCTGATGTCGGGATTTACGTTCATCGGTTCTCTTCAGTCGTGTCGCCAAAGCTGACGGGCGTGGCCCCCGAAGTCTCGACATTCGCTGCCGCCGTCGATCAGCGGTGGCAATCGCATATCGAAACGTCCGGCCTGCGGTCACGGCAGGCGATGATCACCGTCACATTGCGCCCCTCAAAGGTTAAATCGCTCTGGGCAAAATTTGTATCTGGCGGTGTCGCGGCGCAGCGCGGCACACGCGAAAAGGACGTCTCGCGCCTGAATGAAATCGTGGATCACTTCATGGAGGCGGTGCGCGTGGCGTCGCCCACGCGGCTGAGCATTTCAAGTGGCGAATGGATCGGACTGCTGCGCGCGATCAACACCGGACAATTCTTCACCTCACCGCCGGGTGCCGGTTTCATGCCGCTGGCTGACATGATCGCAGTGGGGCGTCTGGATTTCAGAAACGATACCTTCGTGTCCTTCGGCAGCGACAGCAAGGACACGCGCTATGGGGCCGTGTTCTCGATCAAGTCCTATCCGTCAAACTCTGCGCCGGGCATCTTCAACAGGTTCGATTTGCCCTTCGATATGGTGATTTCGCAATCCTATACGCCGGTGAACCCGGTTGAGTCCGAAGAACGGATCAGCCGGACGGCGCGTCAGATGCAGGCGGCGGATGACGCGGCGCAAACCTTGAAGGACCAACTGGTCGATGCGCTCGATGATGTTGCCTCCGGGCGGATTGGCATGGGGATGCACCATGCGACGATCACCGTCTTTGCGGGCACGGTGGCGGAACTGGATGAGGCGGCTGCGAGTATTCGCGGGGCAGGGCAGAGGGCAGGGGCCACGGTCGTGCGCGAGGATGTGGGCGCGCGCGCCGCATTCTTTGCCCAGCATCCGGGGAATTATGCCTACCGCGCCCGTGCCGCCATGATATCGAGCACCAACTTCGCTGATTTCACCGCCCTGCACGCAACGCCTGCCGGTCACAGCCGCGCGCAGACGCCCTGGGGTGAGAGCGTGACGATCCTGCCGGATATTCGCGGGGAACCTTACCGCTTCAATTTCCATCTGGCGGGTGAGCTTCAGGAGCGCACCGTGGGTCACACGCTGGTCATTGGCATGACAGGTGCGGGCAAGACGCTCGGGGCGTGTTTCCTGCTGGCGCAAGCGGCACGGCTGAACCCGCGCATCATCGCTTTCGACAAAGATCAGGGCATGGAAATGCCGCTGCGTGCCCTTGGTGCGGACTATGCGAAGGTGCGGATGGGTGAACCGACCGGGTTCAACCCATTTGCTGCTGAAGCGGATGAACGTGGAACGGCGTGGCTCACATCCTGGCTTGAGGCGACGCTTGCCGCCCAAGGCACACTGAGCGCCACCCAACGCGAGGCGCTGTCCAATGCCACCCGCTCCAACATGGAAACCGACCCCAGCCTGCGCACCATGCGCCAGTTCAGATCGCAGCTGCGATCCGTCGATGATGGCGGTGATCTGCATACGCGTCTCGGGCTTTGGGACGACGGGCAATATGGCTGGCTCTTTTCCGGTGAAGGTCAGGACGAAACGCTGTCGTTTAACAATGATGTCACGGCCTTCGATCTGACGGAGATTTTCGAGACACAAGAGGTCCGTACCGCGTGGCTCGCCTATGTGTTCCGCCGCATTGAACGGCAGATTGAAGACGAACGCCCCACGATCATTCTCATTGATGAGGCGTGGAAGGTTCTCGATGATCCGTTCTTCGAGGCGATGCTGAAAGACTGGGCGCTCACGCTGCGCAAAAAGAACGTCGTTCTGATGCTGATGACCCAGCGCGTTGATCATCTGGTCAACAGTGCGGCGGGCGGCTCCATTCTCGAAAGCTGTGTCACCACGCTGGTCTACCCCAACAGCCGGTACACGCTGGATGAAGTCGCCCCGTTGAATTTCACCGACGCGGAAGCTGCCTTCGTGACGTCTTCGGCGGGCGGCCAACGGCTGGCACTGATCCGAAACGGCGATGTCAGCACGGTTGTGAACATGGACCTCGGCGCACTCGGCCCGCTCCTGAAGGTGCTGGGCGGCGGCAAAGGCGAAAGCGCACCGGATGGATGGCGCGATGACACCAGTTTTTGGAAGGATATCGGATAATGAAACTCATTGGCCTGCTTGTCGTGGCCTCGGTCCTCTTGGCCGGATGCGCGAATTACACCGAACAGAAAAGCCCCTGCGTCTGCAATTGGGACGCCATCAATGATCAGCAACAAGAGGAATCCGTCGCATGAAACCATTCCGCAACAGGATGGCAGTCACCTGTCTTATCGCTTCGGTCTCCTTTGGAGGGGCGGCGCAGGCGCAGGGCGTCCCCGTCATAGACACCACGGCAATCGCTCAGTTTGTCGCGCAACTGGATCAGGCGCGGCAAGCCTATACCGTCCAGCTTCAGGAGTTGACCAACCTTGAAAACCAACTGGCGTCGATGATTGGCCCGCGTGCAATCTCGGCCATTCTCAACGATGTGACAGAGATCCAGAAACGGGTCTCGGCCACGTCGCTGAACGAGATACAGGACGCCGTGCTGTCTGGTACGGCGCTCACCGATCTGGCGGAACTGAACGATGCTATTTCCGACATCCGAAACCGGTTCGATCTAGCGGGGCTCAATGATATTTTTACCTCCCTTGAGCCGATTGATGCCGCAATCACCGAACAGGCGACAGCGGGCGTGGCAGCAATCGCCACGGCGGAGGACACCTATGTGCGGGCCAATGATGCGATGGACCGGATCAACACGATGATCACCGGCATCGACGGTAACGCCGATCTGAAAGCCAGCATTGATTACAACACGCGCGTCATGGCCGAACTGGCTGTTTTGCTGAACGAGAACCTGCGGGTGCAGGCCGCGGCGACAAATGTCGCCGGTGCCAATGCACTCGCCCAGGCGCGGGACAACGCCGCCGCACGTCAATTCAACCTGATAGGAGACTAACCATGTATACGAAGATTTCATTCGGCGCGCTTGCAGTTGCGCTATCCCTTTCAAGCCCGGCAATGGCGGTAGAGCCGGGGTCCTGGCATTGTGAAAAGCCTCCTGTCTTGCACCCAGACGTGCAAGCAGGGATCGCGTCAATATCATCGCAGCCATCGCTACGCTTCATCATTCTGGAATACATCAAGCAATATGACGCGAAAGAAATAATGGCAGCGTGCCGGGCGTTTGCTGACGGCCAGCCTTCTGAGATTTCTTGTTTGAACGGTCGCCGTGACTGGAACGAGATCCGACAGGCATTCCCCGATGATCTGATCGGACTGCCCCCCATGCGTCATGCTGAACACATGCAGACTCTACAGACAGCAGAGAACCCAGTTTGGGCAGCTCATGCATTCTGTGAAAGCGTGGGGGCGTTGCGGGATGACGGGTTCAGCCTCGAAGTCGGGGACGGATAACCCATGGCAACCTTCATTTCAGACGCACTCAATGCGATTGACGGCACCATCCTGAACTATGCCGAGACGGTCTTCGGTGCCTTTGCCGGTCCTCTGACGGGGGCCTTACAGGCTATGGGGCTGGCAGGTCTCGCTTTCGTTGGCTTCAACACGCTCACCAGCTTCTATCCGATCCGGGTCAGTGAATATCTGAAATGGGGGGTGCGTTATGTCATCATCCTATCGGTCGCGACGACTTGGGCGCAATTTGCGCCCATATTCGACATTATCACCAATGTTCCAAGCAACATTGGGGCCACGCTCTTGGCTCAGACCGGAGCAATCAATTTGAATGTTGCCATGGATAACATGGTGACGAATATTTTTGACGTTAGCGACGATGTTACGCGACGAGGGGGCACTTTCAACTTTGGGATGGCTCTTACCGCTGCGATACTAACTATCCTCGGTGCTGTTATGGCATGCGTGGCAATAATCGTAGCAGCAGTCGGCAAGATTGGTCTGGCGATGGCCGTGTCGCTCGCGCCTGTCTTCATTGCAAGTTTGTTGTTTCGCTCCACCAGCGATCTGTTCACCACATGGACGCGGTTTACCCTTGGCTTTGCGATGATCCCTTTGGCGCTCTCTGGCATCATGGGCGCGATTATCGGAGTAGGTACAGCGTGGATGGTTGGTCCGGCTGGTGTGACGAGATTGGCTGATGTTGCGGGCTTTTTGATCGTCGTCCTTGCTGGCGTTATCATGATGAGCCAGATCCCGACCATCGTGAACAGCCTTGCGGGTGGCATCGTTGCGACGGCAAATGGTATTCGTGAAGCGCAGAACGCCGGGCAAGTCGTCCGTACTGGCGCGCGCGCGACCGAGCCTCGGGCGCGTCAGGTCGCCTCCGCTGTTGGCGCGGGGCGTGCCGCCGAAGGGGGTGCCATGGCCCGCGTGCGCGCCGCCTATGAGGATTCCAGAGCAACAAGTGCCGCCATGCGGCTCAACAAGGAAAAATTCCGGGCAAGATCAGCGCGTCTGGGGCGTCAGACCGGGATGGGCGAGCGATGGGAAGCGGGCCGCGCAGGCTTGTCCCAGGCGTCGCGTGAACAGGCCGCATCGCGCAAAAAGATCAACATCCGCTTGCAGGATGAACCCCCTGCAACAAACCACGTCGGGACCAAGAAAACGGACTGACGCAGCACACTACGTCTCTAAATCGAAACGACCCTTGGGGGCGTAACAGAAGGACTCCGGCTGATGCCAAGGCAAACAACAGACTATACCTTCCAGGATGAGGTGTTTTTTCAGCTTCGGCGTCAGAGAAACATCGCGGTCTGGACAAGCGCGCTGAGCCTGTCGATCGCGCTTACCTCCGTGGCGGCTGTCAGCCTCATGCTGCCCTTCAAGGAAATCAGGCCCTACGTCGTCATGGTGGACCGCGAGACCGGCATGGCCGAACAGATCACCGCCACGCGCCCCGCTGATCTGAGTGAGCGCGAGGCGGTCAGGGAAGCCGAACTGGTCCGGTATGTGACCGAACGGGAAACCTATGACGTCTCTGACAATCCCATACGGATCCCCCTGGTGCTGCAAACCTCGGATGAGCAAGCCGCAGACAGCCTCCGAACGCTCTGGAACTCGGCCAATGAAGCCTATCCGCCGGACCGCTATGGCCGCGACGTGCTGATTACTGTGATCGTGCGCAACATCAACGCGCTCGATGACAACACGGCACAGGTGCGCTTCACGCGCCGTCTTGAGCGTCCCGGCATGCCCGCCATCGAACGCAGCTTTGTGGCCACCGTCGGCTTTGAGTTTCGCCCCCGCGTGGAACGTCGCCTCGAAGATGTCTGGCGCAACCCGCTGGGCTTTACCGTGGTCAGCTACCGCATCGCGGCAGAAACCCTCACACCACAAGGAACGGGTCAATGATGTTACGCGCTTTGATCTGCCTGCTGGCGGCTGTCCTTGCGCTGCCACTGGCGGCAGAAACCAAGCCCCGTTCCTTGCCGTCTGATCCGCGCATCCGGGAATACCGCTTTGATCCGCATACGGTCTACCGGCTCGATGTCTTCATGAAGTTCATCACCTCGGTGCACTTTGGCGACGGCGAGGAAATTCAATCGGTTCAGATCGGGGACAGCGCATCCTGGGAAGTGGTCAGGCTTTCACGCGGTGATGTCCTGTCGGTCAAACCCGTGACCGAGGGCGCTTATACCAACATGACGGTGCTGACGGATCGCCGCGCCTATACCTTCGAGCTGCGCGCGCGCACGGCCAATGTAGGCTCGCCCAAGCTGAACTACCGGATTTCCTTTCGCTATCCGCATGAAGAACAGCAACGTGCTGCGGAGCGGCACGCGCGGCAGGACCGGGCGAAGGATTTCAACTACATGGCCTCTGGCGATCAGACCGTGCGCCCCTCGCAGATATATGACGACGGGGTGGCGACTTTTTTCACCTTCCCGGCAGGTGCGCCCCGACCCGCAATTTTCCGCGTCGATGCGCAGGGCCGCGAAGCCATCGTCAACGTCCGCGCGGTCGAGGACGGCTTTGTGGTTGATTCAACATCCAACCGTTGGACCATCCGGCGCGGCGAGCGCGAGCTTTGCGTGGCCCATGCCGATGTGATCGACACCGTACCCGTGGTGCAGACCACCCAGCGCACAAATGCGGAGGAACGATAATGACCGATGATCCAAACACCGTAGAAGCGCGCGTGGCCGACCGGCAGGCCCGCCTTGCAGGCGGTCAGCCCAGAAATACCATGCGCACGGTTGCCATCGCGGGCGGCGTCCTGGCGTTTATCCTGCTGGCCGCTGTGCTGCTCGCGCAGGACCAGATGCGCGCCCTGTTTTCCGGCACGAGCGATTCTGAAGATTTCCAAAGAACATCGACCGCAGACCCCGGTCTGAGTACGCAAATGACCGTGCCGCAACAGGTGCAGACAGATGTGACGGAACCTCTGGACACGACGATCAACATGCCAGCGCCATCGGACCCGGCTTTGGTCGAGCAAGCTGAAGGCAATGCAGAACTAGCGGCGCTGCAAGCGCAGCTGGACGAGCTTATCGCGGCGCAGGGACAACAGGGTGTCGATCCTGACGCGTTAAATGACCTTCTGGATGCGCAGGCCGCCCGCCTGCAAGAGGAGTTTGACAATCAGGCGCGTCTGCAGGAACAGCTATACCAACAACAGTTGCAGGCCGCGCGCGCTGCCGCCGTACCCACCGGACCCAACCCGAACGATATCGCCGAACAGGAAGCCCGCCAGCGGCTCGAAGAGGAACGCGCGCGCCGCGCCGCGATCCGCGAGGAACAAATCCGCTCGCCAGCCCTGCTCTTTGACGGCGGTGGGCCAGCGGGGGCCGCGTCGGGTGGCACTGGCAGTCGCGACCTGAACGCGAATGAGTCCTTTCTGCAATCTGCCTCCCGCCAGCCGCATGAGACGGCGAAAGCGGGCAGCATCCCCAACCCGTCGCGCACGATTGTGCAAGGGACGATCATCGAGGCCGTACTTGAAACGGCGCTGTCAACGGAACTGCCCGGCACACTGCGGGCCGTGACGTCGGTCGATGTCTACTCCTTTGACGGGTCCACGGTGCTGATGCCCAAAGGCACGCGCTTGATTGGGTCCTATAGCTCTGAGGTCACACTGGCGCAAAGCCGGGCGCTGATCGCCTGGAACAGAGCCATCACGCCGGATGGCCGCAGCGTATCGCTCGGCGGGATCGGCGGCGACCGGCTGGGACGCAGTGGCCAGACCGGCTTTGTCGATACGCGCTTTGGCGAACGCTTCGGCAGTGCCGCGCTGATTTCTGTGCTTGGGATCGCGCCCTCGCTGGTGATCGATGACAATTCCAGCAATGCCCAACAGGAGCTTGCCGAAGATCTGGGCGACGATCTGCGCAACACCACCGCCAGCGTGTTGAACGACTATCTGTCGCTGCCGCCAATCATCTACGTGGATCAGGGTGCGGAGCTGACCGTCTTTGTTGACCGGGATCTGGTCTTTTGAGCGGCCCTCAATCCCACGCCGAATTTGGTCTGCTGCCATTGCGGGATCTCCTGACGTCGGATGAGGTCAATGAGGTCGTCGTCAATCCAGATGGCTCGATCTGGGTGGAATACGCCAACCGCGAACACATGGCACTGGTCGCGGTCTCTTTGCCTGAAAACCAGGTTCGCGCTATCGGTTCACACTTGGCTGGGGAGACGAAGAACGCCCTCGGCAAGGATCATCCCATCGTTTCAGGGCGCGTCTTTGTGTTCGGCCAGTCTGTCCGCGTTCAGGTCATTGTGCCGCCTGCTGTCGAGCAAGGGATTTCGCTCTCCATTCGCAAATACATCAACCGGGTCATCGGCGTTTCCGAGATCGTGTTTCTGGACGGTGCGCAGGTCGATGTGGCGCAAGAACGGCGCGACAAGCTGGAAAAGATCGACCAACTGGCCAAAGCGGGCCACTTGAGCGCATTGTTCCAGGTCGCGATAGATGAGCGACTGAACATCCTGATTTCCGGCGGGACAAGCTCAGGTAAAACCACCACGGCGCGCGGGCTGCTTGGCATCACCGACCTTCAGGAGCGGGTTGTGACCATCGAGGACGCGGCAGAACTCATGCCGCCGCATAAAAACCAAGTGCCGTTGATTGCGGATCGTATCAAAGGCTCGGTCAGATCGCCCGCCAGTCTGCTGGAAAGCAGCCTGCGGATGCGCCCGGATCGCTTGATCCTGGGTGAGATACGCGGCGTTGAAGCGCTCAATTTCCTTGAGGCAATCAATACCGGCCATCCGGGGTCCATCTCGACCATCCATGCCGACACCCCTGCCCTGGCCCTGGAGCGTATGGCCCTGATGGCCATGCAATCCGGGTTGCAGCTCACCATGCAGGACGTGATCGCCTATGCCTCGCAAACCATCGACATGATTGTCCAAGTCGGCCGCAAAGGCGGCAAGCGCGGCGTCATGGAAATCTACATACCTGCGTTGCAGGGATGAGCGGCGCTTCAAACATAGAGGGGCCGAGTGCGGCTGACTGCTAAACACGCCTTTAAGCAATTTCTCGGCAAAGCCGCCGTTCGCGCATAGCGCAGCAAATTCAACTAACGAGCCCAAAGCGGTTACCGTCTTTTCATGATGCGCGTGCACGCGGCACGAAAAATTGCGGAATGAGCGAAAATCGACATATCGCCGCGCGGCCCATGAAGCGGCCTTTCGCACAAGTCTGAGCATCGATCAGGCGTCGGACTTACAGGTCGCGGGACGAAGGATACCAGTTTTGCAAAGTAACTGCTTGAGCAGTCCAAAGCATTTACCACTCGCTAATTTGTAAATACCCAGACGTGTATCGAAGTGATTAAAAATGAGGTGGACTATCCATGCGGCTACCATTTCTGGGTATTTGGGTTGTTCTGGCGTGTTGCTGCATTGCGATCCTCACGTTTTGGGGAACGCTTGCGCTTTGGTTTCGGCTGCCAGGTTCAGATACACTACGCTATATGGCTTGCGGATTGATCGCTTGCTTAGGCAGCGGCGCATTTATCGCCCAATTCAATGCAAGGCGTTTTAAAGCAGCGGTCATTTTCGCCATAGCGTTTTTGGGCCTGATCGGATGGTGGGCATTTTTGGAGCCGCCCAAAACGCAAGACTGGTCGCCAGAAGTTGTCCGTCAGAGCACCGGAGTGGTTAAAGGCGATACCCTTACCGTGACCGATATTCGGGATTTCGAGTGGCGTGCTGACGGGAGTTTTCGCGAGAATTGGGAGCAGCAAAGCTACGATCTGACGGAGCTGAATACAGTTGATTTGTTCCTGTCCTATTGGGCGGGACCACAGATGGCACATTTCATCCTGAGCTTTGGATTTGAAGATGGGCAGCAACTGGCTTGGTCCGTCGAGGTCAGGCGACAAAAAGGTGGTAGGTTCTCACCTGTTGCCGACTTTTTCAAAGAAAACACGCTGGTTATTCTGGCGGCGACCGAACCAGACGTGGTGGGCTTGCGCGCCAATATCAGAGGCGAAAACGTGCAACTCTTTCGATTGAGCGCAGACAGGGATGTGGCACGCGCTCTGCTCGAAGCTTATGTGGCCGACGCAAACGCGCTTGCTCAAGCCCCGGAATGGTACAATTCCGTATCAACGAATTGCACGACAGTTGTTATGAAATTGCTCAGCGCAATTGGAAGTGGCTTGCCGTTTGACTGGCGGTTGATAGCGAATGGATATCTTCCTGAGTTCGGCTACGAGCAAGGATTGCTGAACACGGACTATACTGTTGATGAGCTCAGGCGGTTGGGAAGCATCACTCAGCGCGCGCAGCAGT
This sequence comes from Roseobacter denitrificans OCh 114, assembly GCF_000014045.1. Lineage (NCBI taxonomy): Bacteria > Pseudomonadati > Pseudomonadota > Alphaproteobacteria > Rhodobacterales > Roseobacteraceae > Roseobacter > Roseobacter denitrificans. Next base: position 6,416 of record NC_008386.1, on the reverse strand, counting down.
TTGGACTGAAGCCTGGGTTTTCTAAAGCGATCCGAGTGGGTGTACCCATTGCAAGAGATGGCTTGTAGAAAAGCGTATGGTGGACAATCGTCAATCGAGTGTCTGAATTGAATTAGTCTCGATGTGATCTGACACCGCCCCCTTCCCAGCAAGCTGGAATGGGGACGGCTCATCTCTTGAAGGAGATGATGGTTGCCCGTTTTGATGGTGGTGCTGACCAACCACAAAACGGAGAAACCACAATGTTGAATACCACAGACAAGATCATCCGCCACAAGACCGGGCTTCTGAACCTGGCCGAGGAACTGGGCAACGTCTCGAAAGCCTGTCAGGTGATGGGCATGTCGCGCGACACTTTCTATCGCTACAAGTCCGCCGTTGATGAAGGTGGCGTTGAAGCCTTGTTCGAACGCACCCGACGCAAGCCAAATTTGACCAACCGGGTTGACGAGGCTGTCGAACAGGCGGTGGTAAAATCGGCCACCGACTTCCCGGCCTATTGTCAGGCCCGAACTTCAAACGAGCTACGCAAGCAGGGCGTCTTTGTCTCCCCATCCGGCGTTCGATCTATCTGGCTTCGGCATGACCTGGCCAACTTTAAAACGCGCCTGAAAGCGCTGGAAGCCAAAGTGGCGGAGGAAGGCGGCATACTGACCGAAGCTCAGGTTCAGGCCCTTGAAAAGAAGAAGCTGGATGATGAAGCCTGCGGTGAGATTGACACGGCGCACCCAGGTTATCTTGGCTCTCAGGACACGTTCTATGTTGGCACGCTGAAAGGCGTAGGGCGCGTCTATCAACAGACCTACGTAGATACGTACTCCAAGGTCGCCCACGCTAAGCTCTACAGCACAAAGACGCCCATCACCGCCGCCGACCTTCTCAATGACAGGGTGCTGCCATTCCATGAAGAGCATGATCTGCCGGTCCTGCGGATCTTGACGGACCGGGGAACGGACTACTGTGGCAGAGTCGACAAGCACGACTTCCAGCTCTTCCTGGCGATCAACGATATCGCCCACACCAAAACCAAGGTGAAATCACCTCAGACCAACGGCATCTGCGAGCGGTTCCACAAGACGATCCTGCAGGAGTTCTATCAGGTCGCCTTCCGCAAGAAAGTCTTCGAGACCATCGAGGCGCTGCAGGCTGATCTCGACGAATGGCTGCATCACTACAACTATGAGCGCACGCATCAGGGTAAAATGTGTTGCGGCAGAACACCCGTCGAAACTATGATCGACGGGAAAGAAATCTGGAAGGAAAAGTTCGTAGCTTGAACTTGGCCTGACAGACGCCGCCTGAAATTCGGGCAACTGTCAGATCACATCTGAACCACTACATCTGAATGGATGCAATTGTGTTCGCGACTGCTATGATTACCTGTTTCTTTCGATTTTGGGATAGCACTAATGGGTTTCAAACATCACACTCCCATTTCATGTTACAGGCATTCGAAAGCACCCGACCATGAACCGCACGACCCTCTTGCTCGTTACATCCATCCTCACCATTGCGGCCATCGCCGTTTGGGGTGTGCTCGACCCCGATGGAATCGTGGTAAGCGCTTCTCTGATCGTGGAACAGTATTTTGTCAGCCGTGGATGGTTTGTGATGCTGGCGGTTTCTGCCATGCTGTTTTTCTGCATCGGTCTCGCGGCATCGCCCTATGGAAAAATCCGCCTTGGTGCAGATGAGGACCGACCAGAGTTCTCGACGCCTTCATGGATTGCGATGCTGTTCGCGGCGGGTATGGGGGTTGGCCTGTTGTTTTGGGCCGTGGCCGAACCCTTGACGCACTACCATTTTGCAACCGATTTTATGGACCCACCTGTCGCGGCTCAACAAGCCTTGTTGGCGACCAATTTTCACTGGGGTATCCATGCTTGGGCCATTTACGGCGCGACAGCGCTGGTGATCGCGTATTTTGCGTTCAGGCGCGGTACGCCAATGTTAGTCAGCGCCCCTGTTGAGAACCTCTTTCCCGATGAGACGTGGGCGCGCATCGTTGGGTGGCTTTCTGATTTCATGGCCATTGTGGCCATTGCAATCGGTGTCGCTGGCTCCATTGCCATGGGCGTGTTTCAGGTGGCGGACGGCATTGATGTGCTGATGGGGGGCAGCCAAGCTGCACCATGGCTCATTACCGCCGTTTTCGCCGTCATGGTCGCGGCTTACCTGCCTCCATTATTGGTAGATCTTGGCGCGGGTATGTCCAAACTCAGCAACCTCGCAATGTCGATTGCGATCGGTCTGATTGCCTTTGTCATGATTGTCGGCCCAACTGAATATTTGATGAACGCCATCGTCACCAGCTTTGGCGAATACGTTAGTACGGCAATCCCACGCGGCTTTCAAACATTGAACTTTTTTGACGCGTCCCTGATCAATTGGTTTCAGGATTGGACCCTCACTTATATGGTTTGGTGGATCGCATGGGGCCCATTTGTGGGCGTGTTTATCGCGCGTATTTCGCGGGGTCGGACCATCCGCGAGTTTGTTCTGGGTGTATTGATCGGCCCGACGCTGTTTTCAATCATCTGGTTCGGGACATTTGGCGGTATTGGGTTTTACGATGCTTTGCTGGGCACGGGGGAGCTTTTGGCCTTGACCACCAGCAATCTGGAGCGTGTGACTTTTGGCCTGCTGGAGCGGCTGCCTTTTACAACGCTCACAACCATAGCCACCATCGTCGCGGCCTTTCTGTTTATTGTGACAAGCGTGGTCAGTGCGGCCTTTGTGCTGGGCACTTTTTCGTCGGGCGGTGATCCCAATCCCGCGCCAAAGGTCCGGCTGGTCTGGGGTGTTTTGCTCGGCGTGCTGGGAGGCGCGATGGTCCTGTCGGGGTCCATAGATGCGGTTAAGAAACTCATCGCGCTTGGTGCCCTGCCGTTTGTCTTTGTCTCCATTCTGCTTTGCGTGTGCATGTTGCGCGCACTGCGCGAAGAAGATGTGAAAGGAGTTTCCCATGCTGATCGGTGATTTGGTTGATACGCTTTTGAACCTTGGCACATTCGCATTTGTCGGCGCGATGATCTGGCTTTTGATGCGCAAACCGGTTGCGCCGCCGCATGACAAAAGCGACAACCCCAAAGATAGGTAAGCGCAAAGGACCTCCATGACCTCTCCCATCGTCGTCCCTGCTTTTATTGCGGCAACCCTTGGGTTCATCGTGTTTTTTCTGGGCGCGTTCCTCACCCGCAAGGTCGCTTTCCTCAAGAATTACAACATCCCGGAACCTGTCTCTGGTGGCATTGCTGTAGCTGTTTTGACATGGGGTTGGTTTGTGATGACCGGGCGCGAGATTACCTTTGAGATGGATGTGCGGGATTACTTACTGGTGCTGTTTTTTGCGACCATCGGACTGAATGCGCGTATCGCAGATCTGTTCAAAGGGGGGCGTTTGCTGGTCATTCTTTTGCTTTTGACCGTGGGATTTATGCTGCTGCAAAACATCGTGGGCCTGATTGGTGTGCAGCTCTTTGGCTTGCCCAACCCGGTCTCGGTGCTTTTGGGGTCGGCCTCTTTGATCGGCGGGCATGGAACAGCGATTGCATGGGGCCCGCAGATCGAAACCCTCACCGGTTTTGAGGCAGCAGCCGAAGTTGGCATTGCAACGGCAACCCTTGGTTTGGTTCTGGCAGCGCTGATCGGTGGGCCGATCGCCAAGTGGTTGATTGACCGCAACCACCTGTCTGGCGAAAGCGATGCGACACCAATCGTGGGGCTCAGCTTTGACAAAGAAACGGGCGAGAGCGTCAATCACGTCAGCTTGATGCGTGCGACGCTGGCCGCGCATGTCGCGATTTTGCTGGGCTGGTTCGCCCATCAGGCCATCTCCGAAATGGGTTTGTTGTTGCCGTTGTTTGTACCTTGCCTGCTCATGGGCATCGTGATGTCAAACACGGTGCCTTACCTGTTCAAAAGCCTGACGTGGCCTGCGGGCAGCAAAGCACTCGCTGTTGTCTCTGACTACGCGTTGTCGGTTTTCCTCGCCATGTCATTGATGAGCATGCAGCTTTGGACGCTTGCTGAACTGGGCGGGCCGCTGATCATCGTACTGCTGATGCAGGTCGTCATGACTGTAGGATTCATTCTGTTTGTGGTTTTTCGCGCGATTGGTCGCGGGTATCTGGCTGCGGTACTGAGCGCTGGTTTCGCGGGCTTTGCGCTGGGTGCGACCCCCACCGCCATTGCAAACATGTCGTCGGTCACCAAAAGATATGGCGCAGCACCCTTGGCCTTTATTGTGCTGCCCTTGGTTTCAGCCTTTTTTGTCGACCTTGCAAATGCTCTGGCCATCCGCTTTTTCATCGGTCTCTAAAGGGCGATTACCGCACAAGGCTAGGGTCTGCGCGCCGCACGGCACTGCGGAGTTTTGACGGATAATCCGGTGGAAACACCCAACCAGGGCCAACGGGTGCGCGCACAAGGCCGCGCTCTGCCGGAGTAAGATCAAAGTTGATTGACGTCACAATATCGCTGCTCACCCAAGGGCTGCCGCGCAGGTATCCATGGCCATTTGCAGCATTCGAGGCTTCGGCATCCGTCACATCAATGATGTAGAGATCGTCAAAACTCTCCAACCAAGCCTGCACATAGTCTGGCAGCGCGGTCGTTGTGGTTTGCCCTAAACGCCCACCCAAACCGAACAACGCGTCAGACAACCGCAAAGCGCGGTCACGTGTGGATGTATAGATCGTCAACTCATCGACGATCCGGTCGGCACCGTCGATCAAATATGTCCCAATGCGTTCCGGGCTGGCGTCACTTCCGATCAGGATGACTTTACCGAGTTTAAGCTCGCGTTTGATTTGCTGGTTACTGGCACGGGAATACTCCAATCCAAACTGTCCGATGGCTTCGGTCACAAGCCGCGTGCCCGCCGAATGCGCCACGATATGTATCCGTTTAGCATTGGTTTCTGCGGCAAGAAACTGGATGTAGCGCCGAAACAGAAACGCGCTGCCCGTGGCCTCTTCGGTATCTTGCAGGTAGCTGATAAGGCTGGAATTTGCAGGCCAAGCAAAAGCAGAAAATACATTTCTATACCCTGCAAAATGCTGAAGTTCCGCTGCAGCAAGAACGGGATTTGAAAAATCCGACCGCACGCCATGCACGTAAATGACGAGGTTGCCGCCTTTCGTTGCCGCAAGTTGGCGATTTATGCGCGCAGCGAATGCGCGGTCTGCTGCGGCAGCATCTGGCCCAAAAAGAGTTGGATCAGCAACCGGGTGACGCGATGCGGCCAACGGTCCGGCCTCGTGAATTTCACCAACGTCCACAAAGAGAGCCGTGTTGCGATCTTGCGCTGGCAGCAGACTGTCAGAGATTTGCAAGGACCCGTCTTTGCCAGAAATTGTGACGTCAACATGCCCGACGCGCAGAGCGGTCTCAGGCGCGTCCGTATACGTGACCACGCCGTCAACAAGGGCAGGCACACGTTGCGTTGCATAAGGAATTTGCCGGTCGGGCGGCAAAGTCGCCGGAAAGGGGTCGATACCACCGCTTTGATAAACGACAGGCGGCTCCATAAGGCCAATGGTCGTCGTGACCGAATTGGCGGGGGCGCAGGCAGCAAGACCACACAGCAAGAAAAGACATACCAACTTGTTCAGCACTACGACCTCCGAAACGGGTGGAACACGTCGGGTTCACCGCATACCTATCTGCAGGTATTTGTAAGAAACCGCAATGAAGTCCCAGCAAACCCGGAGCCGTTGTATTGCAGTTTTTGCCAAGCAGTTTTTCGTTATTGACGACACAAAGCGCAAGGTAATCTGCTCAGTCCCAAGGCGAGGCTTTACCCACTACGTTTTTGCTTTAACGGAATGCAACGAAAGTTTGATGTAGGTCCCGACCTAAACCACTTCCGTGAATGACTGGTTTGACGAAAACTGCTACGATCCGGAGCATCGCGTGCCGCGAAAACAAACGAATGCTGCGTAAGCAACATGCCTAAACATCAATGTCGGCAAAGTCCCGCAATTTGACGGTTCACGCGAGGCGCAGCGAAGGACGGCAAAGCGATCTACAACGCGACTTCTCCAGTAAGTTCAGGTAGGACAGAAGCCCTGAATTTCGTTAGCGCAGCGTTCCGCCCCTATCCGCAACTGCCCCCTGATTGGCATTCAGTGCTCCGACGGGCTGAGTTTGCGCAATACCGCAGCTGATCCAGCGCCGACCACGGCAGCTGCGATATGCGCCTCCCAAGCGATTCCAGTCCACCAGATGCTCGACGGTAGCACGGTTGCCCCGAGTGCTACAGCCAACAGCCGATGCACATTGGTCAGGTTCGGCCAATGAACAAGGCAAGCCGCGGCCAAACCAAAGGAAACAGCGCTTGCGCCAATCATCGCTGGATGGATGCCGAAGATGGCAAAGCCCGCGATCCCCGCCAAGATAGACATGATAGCAAT